>CAZCKI010000107.1:0-1005 GCA_964498815.1 uncultured Burkholderiales bacterium | reverse complement strand
ATCGACGAGGAACACCGCTTCGGCGTGCGCCAGAAGGAAGCATTGAAGGCCTTGCGCGCGGAAGTCGATGTACTGACCCTCACCGCCACGCCGATCCCGCGCACGCTCGCCATGTCGCTCGAGGGCCTGCGCGATTTTTCGGTGATCGCCACCGCCCCGCAGCGGCGGCTTTCCATCAAAACCTTCGTCAACCGCCTGTCCGACGGCATCGTGCGCGAAGCGGTGCTGCGCGAACTGAAGCGCGGCGGCCAGGCCTATTACCTTTACAACGAAGTTGAAACCATCCGCAACCAGTACGAACGGCTGGTGAAACTGATGCCGGAAGCGCGCATCGCCATCGCCCACGGCCAGTTGCCGGAGCGCGAGCTGGAGCGGGTGATGCGCGACTTCTACCACCAGCGCAGCAATGTGCTGCTTTGCTCGACCATCATCGAGACCGGCATCGATGTGCCTACCGCCAACACCATCATCATCCACCGCGCCGACAAATTCGGCCTCGCCCAGCTGCACCAGTTGCGCGGACGCGTCGGTCGCTCGCACCACCAGGCCTACGCCTACCTGCTTACCCCTCCCGAGGAATCGCTGTCCACCAATTCGCAAAAGCGGCTGGAGGCGATCCAGATGATGGAAGACCTGGGCGCCGGCTTCTACCTCGCCATGCACGACCTGGAAATTCGCGGCGCCGGCGAAGTGCTTGGGGACTCGCAATCGGGCGGCATCCAGGACATCGGCTTTGCGCTCTACAACGACATGCTGGAGCACGCGGTGCGTTCGCTGAAAGCCGGCAAGGAGCCGGACCTGCTGAAACCCCTGTACGTATCGACCGAAATCAATCTGCACATGCCCGCGCTGTTGCCGGAAACCTACTGCGCCGACGTGCACGAGCGCCTGGTGATCTACAAACGCCTCGCCAACTGCAGCGATGACGACACGCTGGAAAGTCTGCAGGAGGAACTGGTCGACCGCTTCGGCCCGCTGCCGCCGCCGGTGCAGACCCTGCTCGAC
>CAZCKI010000106.1:0-9084 GCA_964498815.1 uncultured Burkholderiales bacterium | reverse complement strand
GTACATGGTCGGACAGTTGTCCGGGCGCACGCTGACCGCCGCCGAGGCGCTCTATTCGATCACGCGCGGCGCCGCCGCGGCACTCGGCCTGGACCAACGCATCGGCTCATTGGCGGCGGGTTTTGAGGCGGATGTGGTGGTGCTGAACCCGCGCTCCACGGCGATGCTCGCACAGCGAACCGAGCGTTGCGAGAACATCGACGAAATGCTGTTCGCGCAAATGATCATGGCCGACGATCGCGCCACCCGCGCCGTGTACATCGCCGGAAAGCTCGCTTTCTCGCAAACCGGCTACTGAAAACAAAAAGCCCGGCACAGGAAGCGTGTCGGACTGGCGGAGTTTCTTGCATTTTACGTTGGTAGGGATAATTGGACTCGAACCAACGACCTCCTCGATGTCAACGAGGCGCTCTAACCAACTGAGCTATATCCCTACTGATCGCGCAAATTATAGCCGATCGGCGCCCGGCTCGGCAATCCGAAACCGAAAAAATACCGTCGAATCAATCGGATGTAGGCCGGTCGATGAAGCCTGCCAGATACGTTTTGATGGCCTCCGCATCGGCGTCCATGACTTCCACGCGCGCAGGCAGCGCTTCGATGCCGTCCAGCGCGGCAGGTCGCACCGGCTTGCGGCCGAGCGCTTCGACCATGCTGGCTTCGAATTTGGCCGGCAGCGCCGTTTCCAGGCAGATCAGCGGAATACCCTCTTCCCGATGTTGCAAGCCGACCATCAGGCCGTCCGCTGTGTGCGGGTCGATCTCGATACGGTATTTTTCGGACGCCATGCGAATGGTATTCATGCGGTCGGCGTGAGTGCTGCGGCCGGAGACGAAACCAAAGCCGGGCAGGCGCTTCCAGACATCTTCGCAGGCCGTAAGCTCGAAGCCGCCTTCACTGTCGACCTTGCGCATCAGCTCGCGCACCGCGCCCGGGTCGCGCCACGCTAGGTCGAACAGAAAGCGCTCGAAGTTGGAGGCCTTGGAAATATCCATCGATGGGCTTGAGGTCTGCCGCGTTTCGGCGGCGCCGCGCGGACGGTAGCGTCCCGACTGGAAAAATTCGTGCAGCACGTCGTTTTCATTGGTGGCGACGATGAGGCGCTTGATCGGCAGCCCCATCATGCGGGCGATATGACCGGCCAGCACATTGCCGAAATTGCCCGAGGGCACGGCGAAGGAGACCTTCTCGTCGTTGGATACCGTCGCGGCGAAGTAACCCTTGAAGTAGTACACGACCTGCGCGACGATGCGCCCCCAGTTGATCGAGTTGACCGCGCCGATGCGGTAGCGGGCCTTGAATTCGAGATCGTTGGCGACCGCCTTGACCAAGTCCTGGCAGTCGTCGAACACGCCGCGAATAGCGATGTTGTGGATATTGGCGTCCTGCAGCGAATACATTTGGGCGGCTTGGAACGGCGACATCTTGCCTTCCGGCGAGAGCATGAAAACGCGGATGCCGCGCTTGCCTTTCATCGCGTACTCGGCGCTGGAGCCGGTGTCGCCGGAGGTGGCGCCGAGGATGTTGATTTCCTCGTTACGCTCGGCGAGCAGGAATTCGAACACCTGACCCAGCCACTGCAGGGCGATGTCCTTGAAGGCGAGTGTCGGGCCATTGGAGCACTGAAGCAGGTGCAAGCCGGGTTCTAACGTTCGAAGCGGCGTGATTTCCGCCGAACCAAATATTTCGCGAGTGTAGGTGCGCGCCAGGATCGCGCGCAAATCGTCTTCGGGGATATCGTCCGCATAGCGGCGAATGATCTCGAAGGCCAGGTCCACATACGAAAGCGGTCGCAATGCCGACAATTCTTCTGCGGTCAGCACCGGGTACGACTGCGGCAGGTACAGCCCGCCGTCCGGCGCCAGGCCTTCCAGTACGATGTCGCTGAACGGGCGCGGCGCGGCGGTTTCGTTGCCGCGGGTGGAGAAGTACTTCACGCGCTAGCTCGCTGTTGGCAGGCGCCACGGCGGATCGAGGCGGTTCTTGCCGGCGTGATAGAGGCAGAGCCGGTTGCCGGACGGGTCGCGAAGAATGGCTTCGCGCCACAGCCAGCGCTGGTCCTGGGGCCGGCTTTCGAATACCAGTCCCTTGGTCTCAAGCTCGCGCACGCACTCGTCAAGCGCATCGCATTCGAAGTAAATCGTGGTTGCATCGCTGGGTAACGCATCACCGATATGAATGGAAAACGTGCTGCCACCGTCCGGACACAAAAAACGCACGTAGTGATCGGATTTTACGATTATTTCCAGGCCTAGCCTGGTGTAAAAAGCGATCGCGTCGGGAATATTTGCTACCGTTACGGTGACCTGATTGAGGTGCATCAATTCAGCTCTTCCAGGCGAATCCGCACTACCTTCCCGGCGATGGTGTCGAGCTTTTCGATTTTGGCGATGGCCGCGTCCACATGGGCTTCGCGCGACTTGTGGGTGATGATGATGACGTCGACGATATCCTCGCCCTCCTCGGCTTCCTTTTGCAGGATGGCGTCGATGGAAATCAGGCCGTCGGCGAGGATACGGGTGACGTCGGCCATCACGCCCGGCCGGTCCAGTGCACTGAGGCGCAGGTAATAGGCGGTCTCGACGCGGCCCATCGTCAACACCGGCGTGTCGTGCAACTGGTCCGGCTGGAAGGCTAAGTGCGGCACGCGATGCTCGGGGTCGGCGGTCAGCATGCGGGTGACGTCCACCAGGTCGGCCACCACCGCGCTGGCGGTCGCCTCCGCCCCGGCGCCGCGACCGTAATAGAGCGTGGCACCGACCGCGTCGCCCTTGACGAGGATCGCATTCATGACCCCTTCGACGTTGGCGATCAGGCGTTTTTCGGGGATCAGCGTCGGGTGCACGCGCAACTCGATGCCTTCTTTGGCGAATTTGGTGATGCCGAGCAACTTGATGCGATAGCCCAGTTGTTCGGCGTAGCGAATGTCTTTTTCGGTGAGTTTCGAAATGCCCTCTGTGTAGGCCTTGTCGAACTGCACAGGAATGCCGAAGGCGATCGCCGACAGAATGGTGAGCTTGTGCGCGGCGTCGATGCCTTCGATATCAAAAGTCGGGTCGGCTTCGGCGTAGCCCTTGGCCTGCGCTTCCTTCAGCGCTACCTCGAAGGGAATGCCGCGCGAACGCATCTCGGACAGGATGTAGTTGGACGTGCCGTTGATGATGCCGGCGATCCACTCGATGCGATTGGCGGTGAGGCCCTCGCGCAGCGCCTTGATGATAGGGATGCCGCCGGCAACGGCGGCTTCGAAAGCCACCATGACGCGGGCTTTTTGCGCGGCAGCGAAAATCTCGTTGCCGTGCTTGGCGATCAATGCCTTGTTGGCGGTGACAACGTGCTTGCCATTGGCGATCGCCTTCAGCACCAGGTCCTTGGTGAAAGTATCGCCGCCGATCAGCTCGCAGACGATTTCGATATCCGGGTGCATCACCAGCTGATCGGCGTCGGCCAGCAGTTCGATGCCTTCCAGCGATACGTCGCGCGGCTTGGTGAGATCGCGGGCGGTGGCGTGGGTGATGCGAATCTCACGGCCGGCGCGGCGGGCGATTTCCTCGCGGTTGCGCTTGAGGACTTCGATGGTGCCGGAGCCGACGGTACCGAGGCCCAGCAGTCCAACGTGGATGGGCTTCATAGCAAGTGCGGTTTCATGGCGATAGCGGTTTCGAAAAATGGAACGAGGAAATGGTCATGCCCTCGCGGAAATAGAACTTGTGCGCCTGCTGGCGCTGCACCCCGGAATCGAGCGTGAACCACCGGCAGTTGCGCTGGCGGGCGATGGTTTGCATATGCTGCATCAGCGCATGGCCGACGCCGGTGGAACGCTTGGTTTCGTCGGTGATGAGGTCGTCGCAATAGAGTTCCCGGTGGCAAAAGGTGTTGTCGGTAACACGAAATACCGCGACACCCAGGACCGTCTCCCCTTCCGCCACCACGGCCATTTCCGCGCCGCCCGCCAGGATCACGGTCATGCGCGCGCGATAGTCGGCCGGCAATTGCGGCCGCAACTGGCGATGCACCACCTCGGCACGCGGCAGCCATTCGCTGGAACCGTCGGTTACGGCAACTACCTTCATAGCAAACCATCCTTGCGGAACATTTCCTTGATGCCGCGCACCGCCTGGCGGATGCGGTCCTTGTTTTCGATCAGCGCGAAGCGCACGTGATCGTCGCCGTACTCGCCGAAACCGATGCCGGGCGACACCGACACCTTGGCGTCGGCCAGCAATTTCTTGGCGAATTCCAGCGAACCCATCTTGGCGTAGGGTTCGGGGATCTTCGCCCAGATGTACATCGAGGCTTTCGGCTTGTCGGTCACCCAGCCGGCTTCGAGCAGCCCCTTGTGCAGCACGTCGCGCCGGCTCTGGTACTCGGCGACGATTTCGCCTATGCAGTCCTGCGGGCCCTCCAGCGCCGCGATGGCGGCGACCTGGATGGGCGTGAAGGTGCCGTAGTCGTGGTAGCCCTTCATGCGCGCCAGGGCAGACACCAGTTCCTTGTTGCCGACCATGAAGCCGATGCGCCAGCCCGCCATATTGTAGGACTTGGACATGGTGAAGAATTCGACCGCCACCTCGCGCGCACCCGGCACCTGCATGATCGATGGAGCTTTCCAGCCGTCGTAGCAGATGTCTGCGTAGGCGAGATCGTGCACCACCAGCACGTTGTTGGCCTTGGCGAGCGCAATGATGCGCTCGAAGAATTCCAGGTCCACGCACTTGGCGGTCGGGTTGGAGGGGAAGCCCAAGATCAGCATTTTCGGCTTGGGATAGCTTTCGCGGATGGCTTTTTCGGCTTCGGCGAAAAAATCGACGCCCTCGGTCATGCGCACGTGCTTGATCTGCGCACCGGCGATCACCGCGCCATAAATATGGATGGGGTAGCTGGGATTGGGCACCAGCACGGTGTCGCCGCTGTCGAGCGTCGCCAGCATCAGGTGGGCGAGGCCCTCTTTAGAGCCTATCGTAACTATGGCCTCGCTATCGGGATCGAATTGCACGCCGTAGCGCCGCTGGTACCAGTCGCAGATCGCCTTTCTGAGGCGCGGAATGCCCTTGGAGACCGAATAGCCGTGCGTGTTGGGCCGTTTGGAAGCTTCCACCAGCTTATCGACGATGTGGGCGGGGGTGGGCCCGTCGGGATTGCCCATCGACATATCGATGATGTCTTCGCCACGGTGTCGCGCCGCCATCTTTAGCTCGGCGGTGATATTGAAAACGTAGGGCGGCAGGCGCTTGATGCGGGAAAATTCGTGAGACATTTCAACCCGATGCAGTGTTTATAATGGTGCGGTGCAAAATTTGATTGTAACCGACAAGGACAGGCTGTGAAGCTGCACCTCCACACCCCCGAAGGGGCCAACGCCATCAGCGGCCACGGCGAGGGCTATGTCGCCGTCAACGGCGCCCGCGTCGAGCATGCGGTGATCGTAATGGCGGACCGCCTCATCGACCCTTGGCCGGTAGCCGCGCCGCTGGCGCCGACCTTGCAAGAGTTTGCCGTTTTGCTCGAACTCCAACCCGAATTGATCGTTTTCGGTTCGGGCGCGCGCTTCAAATTTCCCACACCTGCGGTGATGGCGCGCTTTTCCCAGGCCGGTATCGGCTTCGAAGCCATGGACACCCCGGCCGCCTGCCGAACCTACAACGTGCTGATGAGCGAAGGCCGCCGTGTGGCGGCAGCATTGCTGGTCTGACCAACGCCCCAAGTTGGCCTGAACATCGCCCCAAAATGGCGCCGGAACGGGCGTAACAGCGGAGGCAAAAAAGCGTACTATTTGCCTGTTGCGGGGTCGGCCACTGGTCCGAAAGCAATAGTCCTTCCAACCAAGTCAATAAAATTTTAAGGAGCAAAGAAACATGACAATGACCAAGAAAATTTCGCTCGTGGCAGGCGGCCTGGTCGCCGCTTCGCTGCTGATGGCGCCGGCGATGGCGGAAGATCTCACCGGTACGCTGAAGAAAATCAAGGAAACCGGCGCGATCACCGTGGGCCACCGCGAATCGTCGATTCCGTTTTCGTATTTGGACGACAAGCAGCAGCCGATCGGCTATGCGATGGATCTCTGCATGAAGATCGTCGATGCGGTCAAGACCGACCTGAAGATGCCGGGCCTGAAAGTGAACCTGCAGCCGGTCACTTCCTCGAATCGCATTCCGCTGCTGCAAAACGGCACCATCGACCTGGAATGCGGCTCCACCACCAATAGCGTGGATCGGCAAAAACAAGTCTCGTTCGGCCCGACCTACTTCGTCATCAACGTGACGGCTGCCGTGAAGAAGACCTCCGGCATCAAGGCACTGGTGGAACTGGGCGGCAAGACCGTTTCGACGACCTCCGGCACTACGGCTGTTCCCTTGCTCAAGAAGTACGACAAGACCGCCAACGTCGAAATCAAGGAAATCTACGGCAAGGACCACGCCGAATCGTTTCTGCTGCTGTCGCAGGATCGCGTCGCGGCCTTCGTGATGGACGATATCCTGCTGGCCGGCCAGATCGCCAACTCCGCCAATCCCGGCGACTACACCATCATTCCGGAATCGCTGCGCCAGGAGCCCTACAGCATGATGTTGCGCAAGGATGATCCGCAGTTCAAGGCCCTGGTCGACAAGACCATCGGCGCCGTCATGAAATCGGGCCAGATCAACGCCATCTACGCCAAGTGGTTCATGAGCCCGGTCCCGCCCAAGAACCTGAACGTGAATTTCGCGCAAACGCCTGCAATCAAGGAAGCGTTCGCCAACCCGAACGACAAGGGCGTACAGTAAGCAGCAGCACGGGCCGGTAGCGCCGCGGGCGCTACCGGCTTTTCATTGTTACGGCGACCATAACGATTCCAAACGCCGGACACGGTTGCGTGTGCAGGTCTTGAAGGGATACAGGACATGAAGCACATCTGGAACTGGGGCATTTTTCTCGAAGATTTGCCGGGCGGCGATGAGAAGTACTGGCAGATCATCGTTTCCGGCATCGGCTGGACCCTGGCGGTGTCGGCTTGCGCATGGATCATCGCCATGCTGGTCGGCTCGGTGGTCGGCACGGTGCGGACCACCCGCAATCCCTGGCTGGTTCGCCTCGGTAACGCATGGGTGGAATGTTTTCGCAACGTTCCCTTGCTGGTGCAGATGTTCCTCTGGTACTTCGTCATCCCCGAATTCATTCCGCCGCTGAAAAGCTGGCTGGTCAAGACCGACCCGGCCAACGCGCAATTCGTCGCGGCGGTGCTGTGCCTCGGCTTGTTTACCTCGGCGCGCGTCGCGGAACAGGTCCGCGCCGGCATCCAGTCGCTGCCGCGCGGTCAAACCTACGCCGCGTTGGCGCTGGGCCTCACCACCACGCAAATGTATCGCCACGTGCTGCTGCCGATGGGCTTTCGCATCGTCATTCCGCCGCTCACCAGCGAGACCATGAACCTGATCAAGAATTCGTCGATCGCCTTGACCATAGGCCTCGCCGAACTCACCTTTCGCGCCCGCGAAATGGGCGAGTACACCTTCAATTTTTTCGAGGCCTTCAGCGCGGCGACCCTCATCTACATCGTCATCGCCATGACCGCCAATCGGGTAATGGTGTTCGTCGAACGCCGTACCGCCGTACCCGGCTTCATCGCCGGCGGCAAATAGGAGGCCGGCCATGCAACTCGACTTCGGCGTCGTCGGCAACTCCCTGCCCTATCTGTGGAAGGGCTTCCAGTACACCGTGCAGTTGACCGCAATTGCGGCCGTCGGCGGACTGTTCTTCGGCACGCTGCTTGCGCTGGCGAGATTGTCGCCGGTCAAGGCTTTGACACTGGCCGCATCGGGGTACGTGAACCTGATGCGCTCGATCCCGCTGGTGTTGGTGATCTTCTGGTTTTTCTTCCTGATGCCGGACGTATTGCAGGCCGGCACCGGCGCCGAACGACCTGTGCAGATCGGCGCGGAACGCACCGCCATCATCACCTTCATCATGTTCGAGGCCGCCTATTTTTGCGAAATCATGCGCGCCGGCATCCAGTCGATTGCCAAGGGACAGGTCAATGCGGCCTTCGCCATCGGGCTTACCTACGGACAGGCGATGCGCCTGGTAATCCTGCCGCAGGCATTCCGCAACATGATTCCGATCCTGCTCACGCAGACGATCATCCTGTTTCAGGACACGTCGCTGGTCTACGTGATCTCGGCGACCGACTTCGTCGGTGCCGCATCGAAGATCGCGCAGCGCGACGGGCGCCTGGTCGAAATGTACCTGTTCGTCGCCGTCGTCTACTTCGTGCTTTGTTTCGGGCTTTCCATCATGGTCAAGAAGCTGCAGGCCAAGATCGCCATTATTCGTTGACTGAAAATCACTTCGGGATCGCCAAATGATCGAAATCAAAAATGTCAGCAAGTGGTACGGCAGCAACAAGGTGCTGAACGGTTGCACGACCAACGTTGCCAAAGGCGAAGTGGTGGTGGTATGCGGCCCCTCCGGCTCCGGCAAATCGACGCTGATCAAGACCGTCAACGGCCTGGAACCGTTCCAGGAAGGCGAGATTCTCGTCAACGGCACATCGGTGGGCGACCCCAAGACCGATCTGCCGAAAGTTCGCGCAAAAATTGGTATGGTATTTCAGAATTTCGAATTGTTCCCCCACCTCTCCGTTACCGAGAACCTGACGCTGGGCCAGGTCAAGGTGATGGGCCGTTCCGCCGACGAGGCGCGCGAGCGCGGCCTCAAGTATCTGGATCGGGTGGGCCTGATCGAGCACAAGGACAAGTATCCGGGCGAGCTCTCCGGCGGACAGCAGCAACGCGTCGCCATCGCTCGCGCCTTGTCGATGGATCCGATCGCCATGTTGTTCGACGAACCGACCTCGGCGCTGGACCCCGAAATGGTCAACGAGGTGCTGGACGTAATGATGGGGCTTGCCAAGGAAGGCATGACCATGATGTGCGTGACGCACGAAATGGGCTTCGCGAGAAAGGTGGCCGACCGTGTCGTGTTCATGGAAAAAGGCGGCACAATCCTGGAAGACTGCACCAAGGACGAATTTTTCGGCAGCCCGCGGCAACCCAGAACGCAGGAATTTCTGTCCAAGATCCTCAGTCATTAGGTAGCCTGAGCTCA
>CAZCKI010000105.1:0-9084 GCA_964498815.1 uncultured Burkholderiales bacterium | reverse complement strand
TTTCAACAAATCGCTAGATAAATGACGCATGCACGCCGAATAGACTGCGGTTTCGTAGCGTCGCCGCGGATTTTTTGGGCTCCATGGCGACGCACGCCAGCAGTGGTCGGGTGCGACATGCATTGCTTACGGTTCACAACAAAATCGCTTGCGGATCCGGATCCGCTGTAAGTATTTCCGCAACGGCCACGACTGATGGGCCAATCAAAAAATCATCGGCAAGCAGCCAAGAGGAATCGACATGAAACGTGCAGCCACCCGCAAGTCCCGCCCATCGCAATCGACGGCCCTGCCCGGCCAGATGGTACTGGTGCTGCAAGGCGGCGGCGCGCTGGGGGCATTCCAGGTCGGTAGCTTCCAGGCCTTGCACGACGCGGGCGTCGAGCCGGATTGGGTGATCGGTACCTCCATCGGCGCCATCAACGGCGCCATCATCGCCGGCAATCCGCCGGAACGGCGCATGCAGCGGCTCAATGAATTCTGGGAAGGCGTGCAGCAACACGCCGGCAACGGCCTGCCGCCGCTGTTCGCTGCGTTCGGTCACGGGCTCGCCAACCTGAGCACCATCGCCAACGGCATCCCGACTTTTTTCACACCCAATCCGGCCGCCGTACTCGGCAGCCGCGCCAATGTCGGCATCGAACACGCGGCCTACTATTCGACCGCGCCGTTGCGCGATACGCTCACCGAACTGGTCGATCTCGATTACCTGAACGGCGGACACACGCGGCTCACGGTGGGCGCGGTCAACGCCCGCAACGGCGAAATGCGCTATTTCGACAGCCGCAAGGAAGTGATCGAGATTTCGCACATCATGGCCTCCGGCGCGCTGCCGCCGGCGTTCCCGGCGGTGCGCATCGACGGCGAGCCGTATTGGGACGGCGGTATTTTCTCGAACACCCCCATCGAAGCAGTGCTCGACGACAACCCGCGTCGCGATTCGGTGATCTTCACCGTCAACCTGTGGAACCCGGACGGACCGGAACCCGTCAGCGTGTGGGAAGTGCAGGGCCGCGAAAAGGATATCCAGTACGCGAGCCGCGCCAAAAGCCACATCGCCCGCCAGCAGCAAATCCACCACCTGCGCCACATCATCCGCGAGCTCGCGCGAAAGGTGCCGGACAAAGCCAAGTCGGCCGTCGTACGCGAGCTGGCCTCGTGGGGCTGCGGCACCACCATGCACGTGGTACCGCTGACCGCGCCGCCGCGCGACGGCGAGGATCAGCTAAAGGACATCGATTTCACGCCGGACGGCATCCGCACGCGGCGCGAGGCCGGCATGGCCGAAGGCCTGCGGGTGCTGCACGCAGCGCCCTGGTTGCAAGCGGTGGACCCGATGGAAGGCGTGGTGATCCACGACCGCCCGTAAAGGCGCTTCAATCCTTGAGGCCGGCGAGCCGGCGCCCGCATTCGCTGACTCCGGCGCCTATGCCGACGGTCTCGTAGAGAAACCTGGCTTCGCACCAAAGTTGCACGGCGACATCGCGTGCACCATGTTCGCTTTTCAGAATCGCCATCGAGCGAATGGCGTTGGCGAGATCGAGAGGGCGCGTCTGCGGACGGCTACGGTACAGCGCCAGCGATTCGTCGTAGCAAGGCCCGGCTTGTTCAAATCGTTTCGCGTCCAGATGGACATCGCCCAGATGCCGCAGCGTATGCGCCAGTACATCGCTGTCGTCTGTAGTCCGACAGAGTTCGACGGCTTCGACATACGCCCGCACGGCCGGCTCGTCGTGTCCGAGGTTGCGTTCGATCTGGCCGTAGGCCGCCAGTGTCCGCGCGAGATCGGCGCGACGGTCGGTGTCGCGGAGCATTGCGATCGCATCGGTCAAAAGTCGATGCGCGTCGGCAAGCCGTCCCTCCTGGCGAGCGTGGGCCGCCTGTTGCAACAACTCACTGACGTTGTCCGGCATCTCGGCTCCATCCAAAAAACGATTTTACGGCCGACCAGCTTTGATCTTTGTCAATCTCAAAATGTCGTCGGCGCCCGATCCGTCTTGACCCGCTTGCCGCCCGGCTCGAACCCGGCGCTGTTGCGAAAGATGTTCGGCTTGCGATAGATGGCGAGGATCACGCAGCCTTCGGCGCTGTGCGTCTCGTGCATCGACTCGGGTTTGCGCCAGACGTACTCGCCCGCGCGCGCGATGCCGTCGTGGTCCGAGAAGGAACCGGAGATCACATAGCTCTGCTCGATCTCGGGGTGCTTGTGAAACGGCAGTGTCGTACCTGGCTGCCAGCGCAAGAGACACGTCATTTCGCCGCGCGCCTTGTCTTCGTACAGCACCTTGATTTCGACGCCCTCGAATTGCGAGGGCTTCCAGTCCATCGCGGCAGGGTTGACGTAGACCGAGCCGTTGGGGGTGGGTGCTAGGTGGCCGTG
This sequence comes from uncultured Burkholderiales bacterium, assembly GCA_964498815.1. Taxonomy (GTDB): domain Bacteria; phylum Pseudomonadota; class Gammaproteobacteria; order Burkholderiales; family Usitatibacteraceae; genus UKL13-2. The sequence continues at coordinate 6,704 of CAZCKI010000105.1, read as the reverse complement.
CAGGCGCTCAGTGACCGGCGCGGCTGACTTGGTGGCTGGCATGGCAATTTCTCCCATTCAATTTCTGCCTATGACCGGAAGCGTGAAGCGCGTCCAAATCGCCGAAATCGCAGTAGAAATCGGCTTGCCTCAGCAGCGGCAATCGAAGCGGCTATTTGGTAGAAGCTTTCTTGACCTTGGCTACGGCGGCAGGCTTTGCCGCCTGCATTTTCAGTTCCATCGCCTGCTTGGCAGCCGTTACCGCGTGCTTCTTGGCCTTTTGCTTCGCCCGCCGGTTTTTCAGCATGGATGCGTGAGTCATTTTTTCCTCCAGTCACTACATTGATAGATCGAACGGTAGTTTGTCCCATTTTTGGCACTCCGTTCGTACCTTTCACGTTTTTCCATTGTGCAAGTCACGCAAGAAAACGTCTTGCCCGCTCCTAATCCGGCTCCTATTCCGCCCTCGACGCATCCGGCCCCGACTTAGAAAGAGCTTTCTTTTTCTCCAACTCAACTAGTGTTTCTTCGATGAGTTTGCGAACGTCGCCGACGGTAGATACTTTGGGGATTCTCGGCCGAGAGCCTTGTCCATCCAATGCCTTGCCGTCAGATTCACCGGCCGCTTGTTTTGCTCCAGGAAATGTCCATCCCTCCACCGATTGAGAGTCGGGGAATGCCAATTTCGTATCGTAAGTTAGCGTACCGCGAGTCTTGATGGTTCGGCTCGGACCTTCGACCGGTTTGTCGAATCTGACTGGCTGGTAACTCAAGGCAATCTCAAATTCGACGGAATTGGGGCCCGTCCGCTTGGCTATGCCCGTGGCATGCCACGGCGGCCCGTAGCTAATCCCTGTGTTGATTGTCGCGGTATCAATTTGTCTCCTGACTTCCTTGAGATCAATATTTGCACGGGATTGCAGCTGTTGAGGTCCCATGGGAAATACCAGATCCAGAATGGTAATTGGGAGTTGCACAGGCACAGCCATTAAATCCATGTAGGAAAACGTTCTTATCGGGTCAACATCGTCGCCGCGAACCATCAAGCCAGCGCCACCGATCATCATGAAGTCGATCGTCTTCTTGAATTTTTCGGAGTCAATCCTTAGATCAATCCGAAAATCACCCTTTTCCCCCGACATGATGGCGCCATCAAACAGAGTAGGTGCGTCGTCATAGGCATAGTGCAGAGTCGCCTTTGAATAGTCCCGCCAAGGAGATTCTGCGGAACAAATCCGCGCCTCCGGCGATGTATCGTCTTTGCAGCCGGCGTTGGCCGGTGGCGCCAAGGACAAGAATGTCGCAAGCAATAAATGACAAGCAATTGAACTGTGACGCTCAACCATTCTCATGACCCCTTGGAGTAACGGAACCGCCCATGCGACCTAGGCGGCAGCTGCCGTTCTACGCTTTACTGCGTCCCAATCACCACCTTCACCACATTCTCCACCGTAAACCCAAAGTGCTTGAACAGCACCGGTGCCGGCGCCGATTCGCCGAAGGTGTCGATGCCGACCACCGCGCCTTCCAGGCCCACGTATTTACGCCAGTAATCGCTGACGCCCATTTCAACGGCGATGCGCGCGATACCTTTGGGAAGCACCGATTCGCGATAAGTCGCATCCTGCCGGTCGAAGACGAAGGTGGAGGGCATGGACACCACGCGGGCGTGGATGCCTTCCGCCGCCAGCGCCTTTTGCGCGTCCATCGCCAGCGGCACTTCCGAGCCGGTGGCGATGAGTACGGCTTTGAGCGCGCCGGCTTCTCTGGAGAGCACGTAGCCGCCGCGCGCCACGTTGGCTAGCGTCGCAGCATCGCGTTTCTGGAAGGCGACGTTTTGGCGGGAGAAGATCAGCGAGCTGGGGCCGTCCTTGCGCGCCAGCGCGTGTTTCCATGCCGCTGCCGATTCCACGGTATCGCAGGGCCGCCACAGGTCCATATTGGGGATCAATCTCAGGCTCGCCACGTGTTCGACCGACTGGTGCGTGGGGCCGTCTTCGCCGAGGCCGATGGAGTCGTGGGTGAAGACCGCGATGTTTCTCAGCTTCATCAGCGCGGCCATGCGCAGGGCGTTTCTTGAATAGTCGCTGAAGGTCAGAAAGGTGCCGTGGTAGGGAATGAAGCCGCCGTGCAGGGCCAAGCCGTTGGCGATGGCGGTCATGCCGAATTCGCGCACGCCGTAGTTGATGTAGTTGCCGCCGGCTTTGTCCGAGAGCGCCTTGGTGCCGCTCCAGTTGGTGAGGTTGGAGCCGGTCAGGTCGGCCGAGCCGCCGAGCATTTCCGGCATGTGCGCGGCGAAACCTTCGATGGCGATTTGCGAAGCCTTGCGGGTGGCGACGGTTTCGGCTTTTTCGTTGACCTTGGCGGTCAGTTCCTTGGCCACCGTTTCAAAGTTGGCCGGCAGTTCGCCCGCCATGCGGCGCATGAATTCCGCCGCGAGGTCGGGGTACTGCTTTTCGTAGGCAGCGAACACACCGCTCCACTGCGCTTCCACGGCCGCCCCCTTGTGCGTCGCGTCCCAGGCATCGTAAATCTCGCGCGGGATTTCGAAGGGCGGGTACTTCCAGCCGATCGCCTCGCGCACCGCAGCCACTTCCTTTTCGCCGAGTGCTGCGCCGTGCACCTTGTCGGTGCCGGCGAGATTGGGGGAGCCTTTGCCGATCACCGTCTTGCAGCAGATCAGCGTGGGTTTGTCGGTCACTTCCTGCGCTTCGCGAATGGCGGCTTCGATTTCGGTAATGTTGTGGCCGTCCACCTTGGGGATCACGTGCCAGCCGTAGGCGGCGAAGCGCATGGGCGTGTTGTCTCGGAACCAGCCCTCCACCTTGCCGTCGATGGAGATGCCGTTGTCGTCGTAGAACGCGATCAACTTGCCGAGGCCCAGCGTGCCGGCCAGCGAGCACACCTCGTGCGAAATGCCTTCCATGAGGCAGCCGTCGCCCATGAACACATAGGTGTGGTGATCGACGATGTGGAAACCGTCGCGGTTGAAGGTGCGCGCCAGTTCGCGCTCGGCGATGGCCATGCCGACGGCATTGGCGAGGCCCTGCCCCAGCGGGCCGGTGGTGGTTTCCACGCCGGGGGTGATGCCGGTCTCGGGGTGGCCGGCGGTCTTGGAATGCAGCTGCCGGAAGTTCTTGATCTCTTCCATCGGCAAGTTGTAACCGGTCAGGTGCAGGAGCGAATACATCAGCATCGAGCCGTGGCCGTTGGACAGCACGAAGCGGTCGCGGTCGGCCCAGTGCGGATTCTTCGGGTTGTGTTTCAGGTGATGGCGCCACAACACCTCGGCGATCTCCGCCATGCCCATCGGCGCGCCGGGGTGGCCGCTGTTGGCTTTTTGTACCGCGTCCATGGCGAGGGCGCGGATGGCGTTGGTGATGTCTTGTCGGGAGGCGGTCATGGCGGCTTTTCGTGAGGAAAAATCGGAGGAGGAAGACAGGGCGCGAGGAGTAAGCTCATTATAATTGCGAGCCCGCCGGATGTCCCGGTGCGGCCCAAGAAAAACCCAAGGGAGCGCGCAATGAAGGGCCTGCACATTTTTGCCGATCTCTACAATTGCCCCAAAAGCGATTACCTGACCTCCGCCGACCGGCTGCGACGCCTGTGCATGGAGGCCTGCGAGCGGGCAGGACTCACCATGCTGGGGGACCACTTTTTCCAGTTCGACAGCTTCGACCAGGTCCAGGAAGGCGGCGCCACCGGCGCCGTGGTGCTGGCCGAATCGCATTTGGCGGTGCACACCTGGCCCGAGCGCGATAGCGCCACGCTGGATGTCTACGTCTGCAATGTGACGGGAGACAACAGCGGCAAGGCGGAGAAGTTGTACGCCCTGCTGGTCGCGGCATTGAAGCCCGCCGACGTGTTGGTGGACCGCGTCTGGCGCGGCAAGGATTTGCCGATCGCGAAAGCGGCGTGAAACTCAGCATGTCCAGAAATTCGCAAAGGGAGACCATAAAGTTTGTCATTCCGGCGAAAGCCGGAATCCAGTGTCGTTCGCCGAAAGTCACTGGACCCCGGCTTTCGCCGGGGCGACAAGTTTTTCAGATGTTTGCCTAAGTCTCTCGAAAATGGAAAAACTATTCGAACACTTAGACGATCACCACGGCGCGTACTTCGACGGCGTATTGGTGGCGCGCACCCAATCGGCCTTCCAGACCATCGAGGTCTACGACAGTCCCACCCTCGGCAAGCTGATGCGCATAGACGGCGTCAACATGACCTCCGAGCGCGACGAATTTTTCTATCACGAGAACCTGATCCACCCGGCGGCACTCGCCCATCCCGACCCGCGCGACGTGCTGGTGATCGGCGGCGGCGACGGCGGTGCGGCCGAGGAAGTGCTGAAGCACTCTTCGGTCGAACGTTGCGTGCTGTGCGAGCTCGACGGTGCGGTGGTGGAAGTGGCGCGGCAGCATTTTGCCTCGGTGCATCGCGGCGTGTTCGATTCGCCGCGTCTCGATCTGAAAATCGGCGACGGCCTCGCCTATGTGCGCGAGACACAACAGCGCTACGATTTGATTTACCTCGATTTGACCGATCCGGTCGGTCCAGCCGGCAATCTGTACACGCCCGAGTTCTACCAAGTCTGCAAGAAGGCGCTCGCTCCGATCGGTGCGGTGGTGCTGCACCTCGGCTCGCCGTTTTCGCACCCGGATCGCCTGCGGGGTAGCCTGCGCGATCTGCGCTCTGTGTTTCGCATCGTGACGCCGTATTTCGTGCACATCCCCGCCTACGGCGCCACCTGGGGTTTCGCTTGCGCGTCGGACGCGCTCGACATCGCCGCCATCGGCCCGGCCGAAATCGAGGAGCGCCTGCGGGAGCGCGGTATCGGCGAGCGGCAGTTCTACAACGGGGCCATGCACGTTGCGATGCAGGCACTGCCGGAGTATGTGAAGGCGCTATTGCAAAGGTAGCCGGCTGCCCAACTCGGGACGGATGGGATCCTTCGCTCTTGGCTCAGGATGACAATTCCTATTTTTGGTGGCCGTGGCAGTAGCGGCTAACAATCGCCTACAGGTTCCCTAGTAATATGTCGAATTGCTTTTCTCGCCAGAGGACTGCCTCCCATGCTGAAAAAAGTCCGCAAATCGAGTGCCCGGGTCACCCTGGTCCTGATCGGTGCCGCCCTCGGCAGCACCCTGGCCGGGTGCAACAAGGACGAAGTACGTCGCGATGTGTACGCGAGCAAACAGGCATGCCTGGCCGACTGGGGCAACACCCCGGCCGATTGCGAGCCCGCCTACGACCGCCGCACCGGCAACCCCTACATCACGCACTATTACGGGCGGCCGTACACCTACAGCGGCGACAGCTCCAGCACCGGCGCGCATTCCAGCCACGCCATTTCGAGCACCACGGTCAGCCGCGGCGGCTTTGGCAGCAGCGGTGTGCATAGCGGCGGGGGCTGACGCGCCGATGAAGCTACGCACACTTACCGCGCCCACGGAGAGCGAACACCTTGCCCTGCAAGCGCTGTTACGCGACGCCGTCGAAGACGGCGCCTCGGTAGGCTATGTGCTGCCGGTGCAGCCGCCGGACATGGAGGCATTCTGGCAAGGCACCCTGGCCGAAGTCGCGGACGGTTCGCGGGTGCTGCTGGTGGCCGAGGACGAACACGGCATCGCCGGCAGCGCACAGCTTTCGTTTTGCGGCAAGCCCAACGGCGCGCACCGCGCCGAGGTGCAAAAGGTGCTGGTGCATACGCGTGCGCGCAGGAAGGGGCTGGGGCGCGAATTGATGCTGGCGCTGGAACAGGCCGCGCGCGACGCGGGGCGCTGGCTGCTGGTGCTCGATACCGAAAGCGAAAGCGGCGGGCAGAAATTGTACGAGGCGCTGGGCTACCACGCCGCCGGGCAGATTCCCGACTTCGCCATCGGCAACAGCGGCGGCTTCGTGCCCACCACCTATATGTACAAGAAGTTATGAGGCGCGAGAACCTGATCCCGCGCCCGGATTGGCCGCAGAAAATGGAAGAGGTCGGTTTCGGTTTTCATTCCATCGACGGCATTTATTGGGACGAACGCGCCTGCTACGCCTTCACCAGCGCCGAAATCGATACGCTGGAGGACGCCACCGCCGAGCTGCACCAGCTGTGCCTGAAAGCCGCCCAGCACGTGATCGACGAAAAGCGCTACGAGCGCTTTGCCATCCCGGCCGATTTCATCGCTATGGTCGAGCAATCGTGGAACGACGACGAGGACACGCTGTTCGGCCGCTTCGATTTTTCCTGGGATGGGTCGGGTCCACCGAAGATGCTCGAGTACAACGCCGATACCCCCACCTCGCTGATCGAGGCGAGTGTTGCACAGTGGCACTGGCTGCAGGAAGTGAAACCGAATGCCGACCAGTTCAATTCGATCCACGAAAAACTGATCGAGCGCTGGAAGGAAATTGGTGAGGCCCTGCAAGGCAAGCCGGTGTACTTCACTTGCGTGGGCGACAGCGAAGAAGACGTCGGCAACCTCGACTACCTGCGCGACGTGGCCATGCAGGGCGGTATCGACGCCAAATTCATCGACATCGCGCACCTCGGCTGGGCGGCCACCGGCAAGTGTTTCGTCGACGAGGCCAACCAGCCGATCGACGCCTTGTTCAAGCTCTATCCCTGGGAGTGGCTCACGCGCGAGGCGTTCGGCCACAATCTCCTCAACTGCAACATGCGGGTCATTGAGCCGGCGTGGAAAATGCTGCTCTCCAACAAGGCGATCCTGCCGGTGTTGTGG
>CAZCKI010000104.1:0-9110 GCA_964498815.1 uncultured Burkholderiales bacterium | reverse complement strand
TTGCCGGTCGGCGTCGATCAACAAAAGCTGATGGTGATCGACCGCACCGCGGATGGATTCGAAGAAAAAACCGTGCACGAAGTGCGCTTTGTGCCCTTGCTGCCCGGCACCGTATGAGGACCCTATGAAACGTTTTTTGCCCCTGATTTTGCCGGTGTTGCTGGCCGGCCTCGCCGGCTGCAGCTCCAATCGCCCGGCCCCCGTTGTCGATAGCCGGCCTCAGCCGCCCAAAGCCGTCACGGCGTCACCCAAGGCAGGTGAGCCGTCGCCAGGCGAACCGGCCAAAGCCATCGAGGGCCGCACCCATGTGATCGCCAAAGGTGAAACGCTGATCGCGATCGCCCTGCAGTACGGCCTCGACTATCGCGAACTGGCCGCCTGGAACAATATCGAGAACCCCAACGTCATCAAGCTTGGCGAGGTACTGCGCATCACCGCGCCCGAGGCGATCAGTACCACCGGCGGGCTGCCGAAGCCGGGCGAGCCGGTGGCGACACCGCTGACCGTTTCGCCGATGCCGACCCCGGCCGGCACTCCGCTCGCCAACACCGAGAAATACAAGGTGGACCCGAAGACGGCAAAAGTGCCGTACACCGATGCGGCCTACGCGAAACTCAGCGCCGAAGCCGCCGCAGCGGGAACGGCGGCCGCCGCCTCGGCCAGCACAGCCGCTGCACCTGCCGGCGCAGCCGCCAGCGGCGACCCGGACTGGGCCTGGCCCGTCAAAGGCAAGCTGCTGGCTATGTTCACCGAGTCGAGCAAAGGCATCGACATTAGCGGCACCCGCAATACCCCCGTGCTGGCCGCCGCCGGCGGCAAGGTGATCTACAACCAGTCTGGCCTGCGCGGCTACGGACGGCTGGTGATCATCAAGCACAACGACAACTGGCTATCTGCCTATGCGCACAACGAAAAAGTGCTGGTGATCGAAGGGCAGGCCGTCAAGAAGGGCGAGAAGATTGCCGAAATGGGCTCCAGCGACAGCGACGTCGTCAAGCTGCACTTCGAAATCCGCAGACAGGGCAAGCCGGTCGATCCAATGAAATTCCTGCCTGCACAATAAACGTCATTTATTCGCCGAGACTTCCGATATGACCGAAGAAAAAAAACCTGCCGGAGAAGTTACCCCGGTTGTCTACACCGACAAGATCGTATCGACCAAGCACAAGGTCAAGATCGGCAATGAGATCATTGCCTATACCGCCACCTGCGGCACCATCGTGCTGCGCGAGGACCTGGAAAAGGACGGCAATCGCGAGGCCGAAAAACCACGCGCCACCATCTTCTTCGTTGCCTACACGCGCGACGGCGTCACCGATCCCGGCAAGCGGCCGATCACCTTTTCCTTCAACGGCGGCCCCGGCTCGTCCAGCGTATGGCTGCACCTCGGCTTGTTTGGACCGAAGATCGTCAAGCTGGATGGCAAGGGTGAGCCGGGCAAGCCGCCGTACGCGCTGACGCCCAACCAGCACTGCCTGCTCGACCAGACCGACTTCGTCTTCGTCGATCCGGTCGGCACCGGCTACAGCCGCATGGTCGACGGCGAGAAGGTCGGCGAATTCCACAATTTCCAGCGCGACCTCGACAGCGTCGGCGAATTCATCCGTCTCTATCTCTCGCGCAACCAGCGCTGGGCCAGCCCCAAGTTCATCGCCGGCGAATCCTACGGCACCACCCGCGCCGCCGGCCTGTCGCGGCTCTTGCAGGAGAAGTACAGTCTGTACGTGAATGGGCTGATGTTGATCTCGTGCGCGCTGGAGTTCTCCTCGATCCGATTCACACCCGGCAATGACCTGCCGCACGTATTGTTCCTGCCCACCTTCGCACTGACCGCGCGTTATCACGGCAAGCTCGATTCTGCGTTGACAAAGAAACCGATCGCGGCGTTCGTGGCCGAGGTCGAAGCCTTCTCGGCCGGCGAATACACTTCGGCCTTGTTCCTCGGTGACAAATTGCCGGCGGCGCGGCGCGCCGCATTGGTGAAGTCGCTGGCTCGTTACACGGGGCTCGCGCCCGACTACATCGAATCGACCAACTTGCGTATCGGTATTTTCCGCTTCTGCAAAGAATTGTTGCGCGATCGCCGTCTCACCGTCGGCCGGCTCGACAGCCGCTTTACCGGCGTCGACCGCGATGCCGCCGGCGAGCAATTCGAATCGGATGCCGCGCACAACCTGATCGACGGCGCATTTGCCGCCTGCCTCAACGACTACGTGCGCCGCGAATTGAAATTCGAGAGCGATACGCCGTACACGATGATCTCCAAGCTCTACATGACCTGGGATTTCGGCGCCAAGAACGAGCCGCTCAACGTGGCCGAGATGCTGCGCAAAACCCTGTCGGCCAGCCCCCACACCAAAGTGTACGTGGGGCAGGGCTGGTACGACTTGGCAACCCCGCATTTTGCGAGCGACTATGTCATGTCGCATATGGCGCTGGAGCCGCACCTGACGAAGAACATCGAGACCCACTATTACGCGGCAGGGCACATGATGTACGTCGATCAAGCCGAATTCAAGGCGCAGGCAGGCCACTTGCGGGCGTTCATAAAAAAAGCGGCCACTTAGCCGCAATCCGCAACCGCGCCGAACGGCTTACCGCGGGTCTCCCGGCCAATCCGGTGATTCAACCCCCGCAATGGGCATGCCCGGAAAACGCGAAGGCTCGCCCTGCAGCGCGGCGGCGACTCGTTCCCAGATCATATCCACCGAAATTTCTGCCATGCTGATCTCGCGCGAGGCGCCCGGTCCGGCGAGGGGATGATCCGCGACGTACAGATCCGGGTGATCGATGGGCTTGTATAGCGCGCTCGGTAGCGAAGGGTGGTACAGCGCCACCATCGACTTTCGTAGCGCGCCATACAGATGCGTGGGCCCGGTATCGACACCGATATAAAGATCGATTTCGCTCATGATGGCGACCGTTTCGCGAAGGCTCAGTTGACCGGCGTAAATACTGGTCCGATCCGGCAGCTCGTGTGCGAATTGCAGGGCGCGCGCGCGGTCGCCGGCGCTGCCGAACAATACGAAACGGGCATCGGGACGCGCGTTGACGATGCGCTTGGTCACCTTGACGAAATGCTCAATAGGCCAGTCGCGATAAGCCTTGGTGGGAAAACTCGCGACCTGCAAGCCGACCAGCGGGCGTTCGCGGCCGATGTCGGCTGCAATACGTTGCTTAGCCCACAGGCGCTCCTCATCGCTCAGTGCATAGTCGAGGGCATAGCCGTCGTTGGGGATGCCGATCGATTCCGGCAGCGCCAAATACCAGGCGACCGCATGCCGGCTGTTTTGCGGTGGCTCGGGTTGCGGGTGGAATAGCCGGGCATCCAGCTCCGCGCCGTTCTGCCGGAAACCGACGACCCGAGTTGCTTTCCGCAAGGCGTATTCATAAAGCGGCCGGTCCGGGCCCCATACGAACGCCCAATCGTAACGGCTGCTGCCCAGTCGGCCACGAAAGGGCGCCTGGTTCTTGGTAATGCCGCCGATCTTGGCGAGATAGGAAATGTTTTTCAACACCTCCACGCGCTTGGGGTGGCCCAGACAGGTAATGGCGGCATTGGGAAAATACTTCGCGATTGCACGCAGCGCGGGGGTTGCGAGCAGGGTGTCGCCGATGCGCGTCACGTTGATAACCAGGACGCGCTTTGCGTGTTGCGCTTCGCCGGGATGAATGAGTGCGGTCGTCGTCACGGCAGTCGCGCAATACTGGCCAACTGATTGAGCGACATCTCCAGCAGCAGCAACTGCAGCACTTGTTCGGCAAGGTGTGGTTGACCATCGCGATAGAGCCGCACCAGCCGGTGCGTCGTTGCCGCTTCGATCTGCCCCTGCGTTACGCCGGCCAGGCGCCCGCCGAGGCCGTCGATGCGTTCGCGCAGGTCGTCTTGCAGCCAGTCGGTCAGCGGCGGGTTGAAGCCCTTTTTCTTGCGCTCGAACAACTTGAGGCCGCGTAATTCCGGCATCGCCTCGTCGAACAGGAGTTTCGCCGGCTGCGTGAAGCGCCGCGCATCCGGCAGGGCGGTAACCGCGTTCACCCAGTGATGATCGAGCAAGGGCGCGCGCAATTCCAGGCCGTGCGCCATGGTGCTGAGGTCGCCCTTGCGCAGAATGTACTCCGGCAGGTAATTGAGGCGGTCGATTTCCAGCAACTGCTGCATCGGCGATTTGACACCGACTGGCGGCATGCGCCAATAGATGCCGCGTTGCGGGCGCCGGTCCGGCTGCAGCAGCACCCGTTGGCTCGGCGTCATGCCGGAGAAGCGCAGCGAATAGGCGGCACTCCACTCCAGGTTGAATTCATCCATCCATTTGCGAAAGCCACGACCGGTCAGGGCGGACTGTGCCGGATTCGCTGCCAGCTTGTTGCCGACGGAAAGGCCGCGCCGCCAGGCTTTGCCGAGATGCTTGCCGATGCGCTTGTAGCCGGCGAACAATTCATCGCCACCATCGCCGCCCAGCACCACCTTTACGTGTTTGGTCGTCTCGCGAGCCAGATACCAGGTCGGCACGCAACTGGGATCGGCGAACGGCTCGTCCAAGTCGGCCACGATGCGATCGATGTCGTCGGCGATACGGCTGCCGATCGGCACGACTTGATTGGGAAAATGCAAGGTGCGGGCGATCTCTGCCGCAAGCGGACTCTCGTCCATGTTCGAACCGGCGAAGCCCGCCGTGAAGGTCTGCAAGCCGCTGTGGCCGGTGGCCGCCAGGCGCGAGGCCACCAGCGAGGAATCGATGCCGGACGACAGGAACAGCCCCAGCGGTCGATCGGCCACGGTACGCATGCTCACTGCTGCGTCCAATGTCGTACGCCAATCGTCTGTTGAAGCCTGCGGTTGCCAGTAGCAGGTCTTTGCCAATTTGCGTATGGCAAGATCAAAGGTCAGGTAGTGCGCATTCTCCAGGCGACGGATCGACTTCATCACCGTCATCGGCGCCGGGATGTAGCGATGCGCGAGGTACGCATCGATCGCGTCGCCGTCGAATTGACGCTGGCCGGCGGGCAGCCACGGCAGGATCGAGCGCACCGTCGAACCGTATGCAAAGTCGTCACCGATCTGTGAATACAGGAGCGGCTTCAATCCCATTCGGTCGCGCACCAGCACCACCTTGTTGGCACGCAAATCGAGGATGACGATGGCGAACATGCCGCGCAGTCGCGGCAGCATGTCCATGCCCCAGGTCTCGTAGGCGCGCAGCACGAACTCGGTGTCGGATCGGGTGCGAAACTCGACACCCTTTGCCCGCAGTTCCTCGGCGTGCCCCGCCCAGTCGTACACCTCGCCGTTGTAACAAATCCAGATGCTGCCGTCATCGTTGGCCATCGGCTGGTCGGAAATCGGCCGCGGATCGATGATCGACAGGCGCGCGTGCAGCATGGCGTTGTGGTGCGGCGTGTCTTCGGTCGCATTCAGTGCGAAATTCGCATTCCAGCCGGTGATGTGCTGCGCATCGGGGCCGCGCTGGCGCAGGGCATCGAGCATGCGCGTGGCCGCTGCCGGCGGCAGCGCCTGGCGAGCAAAGAATCCGGCGATGCCGCACATACTATGAGTTCCTCGCGTAACGTAGAAACACGCCGAGCATCCCGTCCAGCATCACGTCGATGCCAAAATTTTCACGCGCATAGGCAAGACCTGCCGCGCTCATGGTCGTGCGCAGGGCAGCGTCGCCCATCAATCGCGCCAGCGCATCGGCCAAGGCCTGCGGATTGCGTGGCGCCGTCATCAGGCCGGTCTTGCCGTCCTGCACCGCCTCGTTGATCGCGCCCACCGGCGTCGACACCACGGCGAGCCCGCAGGCCATCGCCTGCATGATGCCCTGCGGCACGCCTTCGTCACCGTAGGAAGGAAGCGTGAACAGGTCGAGTGCCGATAACCACTCCGGCACGTTGTCCACGTTGCCCGTGAATCGAACGCTGTCGCACAATTGCAGCGCATCGACGCGCAACTCCAGCGCTTGCCGCTGCGGACCATCGCCGATGATGAGCAACTGCCACTCCGGAAATTTCGGCTTGAGGATTTCGAGCGCGCTCAGCAAGTCCTGGTGGCCCTTCCAGTCGCGCAGCGTCGCCAGGATTCCCAGCGTGGGCCGGGCCGCGACACCCAATTTCGCCCGCATCGCCGCCCGGTCCAGCGCCCGGTAGCGATTCAGGTCGATGCCGGTTCGTACCGAGGTCATACTGTCGAGCGCGTAACCGTTGTCGCGGTGCAATTGCTGACGCAGCGCTTCACCGGTGGTAACGATGTGCGAAGTCGCCTGCGTATATAGCCAGCGCGTCGAAAAGTGATTGTTGATCGCGGTCGATACGTGCCGGGTGCGCACCATCGCCGGCATGCCGGAAAGACTCGCGCAGGCGACGGCAGCGAGCCAGCTATCGGTCGAGCTGTGCGTATTGATGACATCGTAGTTACGGCCATTCGTCGAGAGCCATTTGCGCAGCGAGAGCAGCGGGCCCACGCGCTTCTTTTCGATGTCGACTGCCTCCACCGGCACGCCCATCTTTTTCGCCGCCGGCAGCATTTCCGCCTTGGGAGGCGTCAGCAGCATGACGCGATGCCCGCGGTCGATCATGCCGCGCGCCTCGGTCAGGATGCGGATTTCCTGCCCGCCCCAGCCGATGGAGGATTCGGTATGCAAGATCGACAATGGTTTCGATTCGGTCATTGTTTATAGCGAAAAACCAGGCTCGTAACGGGCAAACCAAAGCTCCAGCACCGTTAACGCCCACAGGCGCCCGGCGTGGTTGCTACGGCCGGCGCGATGCTCCGCCAGCAACTTGTCCAGGGCGCCGGCGCGGAACAAGCCGCGCTTGCCGAGTCCGCCGGCGCTGAGACTAGCTTCCATATGCTTTTTCAATCCGCCTTCCAGCCACGGCGATAGCGGCATCACGAAGCCCTGCTTGGAGCGATGCACGATCTCGGCGGGCAGATATTTTTCAGCCAATTTTTTCAACAGGTATTTGGTGGTGCTGCCGTTTTGTTTCAGCTTCGGATCGAGCTGCGCCACGAACTCGACAAACTTGTGGTCGAGGTAGGGCACCCGAGCCTCCAGCGAAAACGCCATGGTGGCGCGATCGACCTTGGTCAGGAGATCGTCCGGCAACCACAGGCGCGTGTCCACGTACATGATGCGTTCCAGGTAATCCTTGGCGTTGCATTGATCGTATTGCGCGGCGGCGTGATCGGCGATATGCGTGCGTTGCGCCGCCAGCATCGCATCCGAAAACATCGCCGGTTGGGTGGACCGGTCGAATACATTCGGTATGGTCGCGTAGCGCTGGTTCAGCGGCAGGCCCGCCGCCTTGACGATGCGATCCTTTTGCCACAGCGCCGGCAGGTGCGGGTAGAGCGATTTCATCACGCTCCCTAACGGGCCGGTGATTTTCTCCTCGCGCACGCGCTTGGCGTAATTGGCGTAACCCGAAAACATTTCGTCCGCACCTTCGCCGGTCAGCGCCACCGTCACGTGCTGACGGGTCAGCTTGGCGAGCAGCATGGTCGGCAGCGCCGCCTGGTCACCGAACGGTTCGTCGAACACATCGACCCAGCTGTCCATCGCACCGAGTACATCATCCGGCGTCACCATCAATGCGTGGTGCCGACTGCCGATATGCGCCGCAACTCTTTGGGCCTGCTCGTGCTCGCTTTGCGTCTTGTCGTCGACAAAGCCCAGGTTGAAGGTCTCGATCGGTTTGCCGGTGATGTCGGTCATCAGCGCTGCCACCAGACTGGAATCGATGCCACCGCTGACGAAGGCGCCGAGCGGCACGTCTGCCACCAGCATAGATTCGACCGATTTGCGCAGCTCGCTGTCCAGCCGCGCCAGCGATTCGGCTTCGTCCCAGCCGGGCTTGTTCGAATAATCGATATTCCAGTATTGCCAGGTGCGCAATGCACCGTTCTTCAACGTCAGCGCGTGGCCGGCCGGCAGCTTGCGAATACCGCGATAGATCGTCAGCGGCGTCGGGATGTACTGGCATTCCAGGAACAGGCCCAGGGCATCTAGGTCGATCTCGCGCGTCACGCCGGGATGCGCCAGCAGCGCCTTCAGTTCCGAGGCGAAAGCGAACACCTTGCCGTCCCAGAAATAGTAAAGTGGCTTCACCCCCAGATGGTCGCGCGCCGCAAACAGCGTTTGTTCGCTGCTATCCCAGCAGGCGAAGGCGTACATGCCCTGCAATCGGCCCAGCGCCGTGTCACCCCATTGCGCGATGGCCTGCAGGCACACCTCGGTATCGCCCTTGGTGCGAAAGTTGCGGCCCAGCGATTCCAGCTCGGCGCGCAGCGCGCGGAAGTTGTACAGCTCGCCGTTGTACACCAGGTGATGGCAGCCATCTGCCGTGCTCATCGGCTGCTTGCTCGATTCGATGTCGATCACCGACAGCCGTCGATGCCCGAAATGCGCGGGACCCTGCTCGAAGTAGCCTTCCGCGTCCGGGCCGCGATGCGACAGCGTCCGGTTCATGCGCCGCAGGACGTCGCCGCTATCGGCGGAGGGCGCCGCGACAAACCCGCTCAGGCCGCACATGAGGCAATTTCCCTGTCGTTTGGCGCGGCGGAATCGGTCGGCACGGCGAGTAAGGGCATAGGCTCAATTTTACTTGAGATGCCGGGCTGGCCGCCCCGGCGTGCAAATGGCACAGACAGCGCCGCCGGCTTGCTATCCCTCCGACTTGGCGCCGGAAATCCGGATCAACTCCGCGTATTTCCGGATTTCGCTGTGGATGTGTTCGCCGTACTTTTCCGGCGACATCGGCAGCGGTACCGCGCCCAGTTCCAGGAAACGGTCGCGCATGTCCTGCGAATTGAGGATCTTGTTCGATTCGACGTTGAGCCGGGTGATGATTTCTCTCGGCGTCCCTTTCGGCGCCATCAGGCCGAACCAGGAACCGACGTCGTAGCCCGGCACGCCGGCCTCGTCCAGCGTCGGAATATCCGGCGCCGAAGGCGAGCGCTTCGGACTGGTGACGGCCAGCGCGCGCAATTTGCCCGATTTGGCGTGCGGCAGGGAAGAGGGCATATTGTCGAACATCACCTGCACCTGCCCGCCGATCAGATCGGTCAGCGCCGGCGCGCTGCCCTTGTAGGGCACATGGACGATGTCGGTACC
>CAZCKI010000103.1:5141-9115 GCA_964498815.1 uncultured Burkholderiales bacterium | reverse complement strand
CGGGCGGCGGCGGCAAGGGCATGCGCCTGGTCGAGAGGTCCGGCGATTTCATGGCGCAGCTGGAAGCGGCCAAGCGCGAATCCAAAAACGCCTTCGGCGACGACGCGGTGCTGATCGAGCGCTACGTGCTGGGCCCGCATCACATCGAGTTCCAGGTGTTCGGCGACAGCCACGGCAACACCGTGCATCTCTTTGAACGCGAATGCTCCATCCAGCGCCGCCACCAGAAAATTCTCGAGGAAACGCCGTCGCCCTATCTCGATGCGGCCGACGACGGCATGCGCGAGAAGATGGGCGAAGCCGCGGTCGCGGCGGCGCGTGCCATCGCCTATCGCGGCGCAGGCACCATCGAATTCATCGCGGGCGAAAACCGCGAGTTCTTTTTCATGGAAATGAACACGCGCCTGCAGGTCGAGCATCCCATCACGGAAATGATCACCGGCGAAGACCTGGTCGAATGGCAGTTGCGCGTCGCCGCCGGCGAAACCCTGCCGCTCACGCAGGACGAGATCCTCACCGGCGGCCACGCCATCGAGGTGCGCGTCTGCGCCGAAAATCCGGCCAATGACTTCCTGCCGGAAACCGGACGTATGGCGGTGTTCGCCACACCCGAGCTGGAAGAAGAAGGCGATGTACGCCTCGACACCGGTGTCGTCAGCGGCGATGCCATCGGCGTCTATTACGACCCGATGATCGCCAAGCTCATCGTCTGGGGCGAAGACCGGCCGGAAGCCGTGCGGCAAATGCAGGGCGCGCTGGCGCAGACGGCCGTGATCGGCCTCACCACCAATCTGAGTTTCCTGCAGCGCCTGGTGCAGCACCCGGCCTACCTCGCCGGCGAGACCGATACCGGCTTTATCGCCAAGTACAAGGATGCCTTGCTGGCGCCCGCGACCATCGACGACTTCATGCTGTCGGCCGCCTGCGCGCAGGTACTGCTTGAAGAAGAAGCCGGCCTGGACAGCGATCCCTGGTCCAGCAACATCGGCTGGCGGGTCAACGGCATGGCATCGCGCCTGATCGAGTTCAAACCGGTTGACGGCGAAGAGCCGATCGAATGCCACGTCGAAATCGATCGCGGCCTGCGCTATTTCCGCCACGCGGGTGGGCGCCTTCCCTTCGCCTGGCGCCTGCGCGAGGACGACAGCCTGCTGGTGACGCTGGGCGAACACAAGCTGGTGGCGAGCGTGGTGCGTGCCGACGACAATCTGACCGTCATCACTTCAAGCGGGCGCGCGGAGCTCACGCTGTTCGACCCCTATCACTTCGAAGGCGACGACAGCGCCAACGAAGGCCGCCTCACCGCCATGATGCCGGGGCGCGTGGTCAAGCTGATGGCCAAGGCCGGCGACAAGATCAAAAAAGGTCAGGCCCTGATCATCATGGAAGCGATGAAAATGGAGCACACCATCGTCAGCCCGCGCGACGGCGTGATCGAACGGGTATCCTTCCAGCCCGGCGAGATGGTGCCGGCGGACGCGGTGCTGTTTGCGTTCGAGGAATGAACGAGGAGCCGGATACCGGGCTGTTCGCGGACCCGCAACCCGGCAGTGTTGGCCTGGCCGATCGCGTCGGCGGCGCTTTCCTGGGATTCTGGGGGGCGGTGATATCGGTACTGTTCGCCCCGATGATTTTGTGGTGGAACCTGACGTCCGATGAGTTTCGGCTGCTGTTCGGGCGCATCGGCTTCAACTATTTCTTGATGCTGTGGGCAATGTGGCTGATGGTAGTGGGGCTGGTCGGCGGATTCTTGGCCGGCTTTTGGAGAACGCTACGCTTCCTGTCCCATCTCTGGTTCACCGCGGAAGAACCGGACCGTCGGCTTTCCCTGCTGCTCTGGGCCATTCTCTGTGGGATCGGCGCCGCGACCTATTTCATCTTGATGATGACGCCTGGGCATCGATAATTCTCATCGCACGCGCTTCCCGCCCACCCAAGTCTCCAGCACCTGCGTCTGCCAGATTTCCGAGGGCGGCACTTTGAAGATGTCGCGGTCGATGACGATAAAGTCTGCCCACTTGCCCGGCTCTAGCGTACCCAGCGTTTTTTCCTGATGCCCGGCGTAGGCAGCGTCCAGGGTGAAACCGCGCAGGGCCTCGGTCATGGTCATGGCCTGTCCGGGATACCAGCCCTTGGCGGGCAGATTGTGGTGGTCCTGGCGCGTCACGGCGGCGTGCAGCCCGAAGAAGGGGTTGGGAGACTCGACCGGGAAATCGGAACCGGCCGCGATCACCGTGCCCTGCTTCAGGTACAGACGCCAGGCGTAGGCGCCCTTGATGCGCTCGGGCCCGACGCGGTCCTCGGCCATGTTCATATCCGAGGTCGCGTGGGTGGGCTGCATGGACGCGATCAGGCCCAGCTCCTTGAAGCGCGGGATATCAGCCAGCGCCACCACCTGCGCGTGTTCGATGCGGTTTCGCAAGGCCTTCGCCTCGGGATGCGCCTTGTAGGCGGCAGCGAAGCCGTCCAGCACCTCGCGATTGCCGTTATCGCCGATGGCGTGGACGTTGACCTGGTAGCCCCTGGACACAGCCTTGGCTATCAGCGCGTTCATTTCGGCCGGCGGATGGAACAGCAGGCCGCGATTGTCCGGCGCATCGCTATAGGGCTCGATCAGCGCGGCACCACGGCTGCCCAGGGCGCCATCGGCGTAGAGCTTCACGCTCCTCACGGTCAGGAAATCGTGACCATAGCCTTGTAGCGGCCCATCCTTGCTCAGTTGGTCGAAATCCTTGCCGGCATCGCTGATCATGACGTAGAGCCGCGCGCTCAGCTTGCCCTGATCGGCGTAGCGCCGGTATAGGGCGATGGTGCCTGAGTCGGCGCCGGCATCGTGCACCGATGTCACGCCCACGCGCGCCAACTCGGCCAGGGACGCATCCAGCGCGGCGGCCGTTTCCGCCTCGGTAGCCGGCGGCATCTTGCCGGTGAGCAAGGCCATGGCGCCGTCGACCAGCACGCCGGTCGGCTCGCCTTTGGCGTCGCGCTCGATTCTGCCGCCGGCGGGGTCGGCCGTATCGCGGCTGATGCCGGCCTGCTTCAGGGCTAGCGCGTTAGCCCAGCCGGCATGGCCATCGACGCGACGCAGCCACACCGGCCGGTCGGGCACGGCCGCGTCCAGTTCCGCCGCGGTGGGAAACCTTCCCAGCTTCCAGATCACCTGGTTCCAGCCGCGCCCGCGCAGCCAGCCGGTGCCGGGATGCTGGGCCGCGTATTGTTTGACGCGCTGCAGGGCATCGGCCAGGGTCGCCGTATCGGCAAGGTCGATCTGCAGTTTATTGAACCCCAGGCCGATCACGTGGCCGTGCGCATCGATCAAGCCCGGCAGCAGGGTCCGCCCCTGGCCGTCGACCGCCTTGGCCGCGCCGGCCTTGCCGGACAGATCGGCAGCTTTGCCGGCAGCGACGATCTTTCCCTGGTCGATCAGCAGCGCATCAAAGCGCAGCAACTCACCCTTGCCGGTCAAAGTGTAGCCGTTCACGTTGGTGACAAAGAGATCGGCGGCGGCGGCGCCGGTGGCAAATGCGGCAGCGATGGCGAGCGCGAATAGGCCGGCGAGACGGCACAACGAAGACAGGGGAAATCGGAGCATGATGTGCACCTTATCGAATGGTGGGACGTCCGGTCGGGACGATGCCGCGCCATTGTAGTACGCAGGGCAAAAAAAATGCCGCAGCCCGGATGGGTGCGGCATTTTGACAAACAGGAAGCCCGTACTAACGCCGGTCCACCAGACGTTCCCCGGCAAAAGGCAGCTTGCTGGAGCCGATATCGATCAGCGGCCCCAACTCGTAGATATTGGTATAGCCGTAGCTATGCAGGGTGTTGAAAGTGTAGACGTTCAACGATGCCCTGACGGCCTTGGTGGGGAAGGCTGCCGCTTCGTTCAGAAAATTGTTATTACAGTAAATCAACACCCGCGTGGTCTTGGAGGGGATGATTTTCGCCAGTTCGCCCTCGGTGATGTCCGGCAG
>CAZCKI010000103.1:0-5131 GCA_964498815.1 uncultured Burkholderiales bacterium | reverse complement strand
CTGGCGCCGCGGACGTGCAGCATGCGGTATTTCCCATCGCTGCGCGCGTCGAGTATCACCGTGCCGGGTTCTTGCGACATGCGAATGAAATCCTCCTCGCTGATGCGCCTTTCCTTGCGCAAGGCCGCCACTTCCTGCGCGCCGGCGAGAAAGCCATCGTAGTCGATCAGGCGATTGTCCGGCGGCGGCGCCGCAACGGCGCTTCCCATGCAAGCCAATAGGAACGCGAGCCCGGTTACCTTCCGCATCTGCCGCCCCCTGCCTGCGCGCCTAGCGGTAGCCTGGACGCACCTCGATTCTCACCGGCAGGGTCGGGCCCGGATTGTGGTCCATGCGCGTCAGGTAGTCGCGGTTGCCGTAGCGATAGCGCACGTCGTAACCGACCACTTGATCGCGATATTCTGTGTTGGTGCGGCAGCGCTGCACTTCGCGCGTGACCGGCACGCGTTCCACGGTATAGGCATCCTGGGAGACGCGGCGAACACCGCCTTCGGCGTTTTCACGATCGATACTGTTGCCGACCAGGCCGCCGATCACCGCGCCCGCCACCGTGCCATGGTCGCGGCCACCGGTACTGTTACCGAACTGGTGACCCACCACGCCGCCGATGATGGCGCCCAGCACCGTGCCGGCGCCGGAATTGGCGCGAGGTTCGCTGTATTCGACCTGCCCAGGCACGCGTACACGGCGCTCCTCCACCGCAGCAACCTGTTCGTTCCAGCATTGGCGGGTCGGCACCGCGACGCGCTGCACGACCGGCGTGGCAGAGATCACGGTGGCGAGGTCTTCGTGCGCCGATGCTGTTGCGGCGGCCATGCCAAGGGTGCTCAACAAAGCCAGGGTCAGGGTGGATTTCATGACAGGTCTCCAATAAGGGGAATTGCCACTGAAAAACGGCCGACTACCGGCGCCCGTTGACCCGAAAAGCGCCTTGCCGGTAACGATTTGTAAATTTTCCGCCTGCCGGCTGTGCTGGAGCGCCTTTGACCGGCATCAAGACCCACCTCCAGAGAGGGCAGAAAATGAGCGGTGCCGGGGTGCCGCTGTCATCCGGCCGGTCGATCCCCACTTTTTGGAAGCCCTCACCATGGAAGTCGTTCGCGACGCAATCATTATCGGCGCCGGCCCGGCCGGTCTGGCGCTGGCCACGTCGCTGGCCAATCTCGGCCTGCAAGTCACGGTTGTGGAAAAACTTGGCGCGCAAACGCTTGCCGAGCCGGTGCCGGATGGCCGCGACATCGCGCTGACCCACCGCTCGCTTGCCATCCTCAAATCGCTGGGTATCTGGCAGCACCTGCCGATCGACGAGGTGGCACCTATTCGTTCGGCGCGTGTGGAACAGGGCAAGTCGACTCAATTCCTGCAATTCGCCCCGCGAGTCGGCGCCGGCAACAATACTCTCGGCTACCTGGTCTCCAACCACTGGATCCGGCGCGCGGCCTATCTTGCAGCAACTGCTTCAATTGCCGGGCGGCCCCCGGTCGAACTGATTACCGGTGTCGATGTCGCGGGCTTGCGCAGCCATGGCGCGCACGGCGAAGTCACGCTGGCGGATGGACGAGTGCTGGAGGCCAGACTGATGGTGGCCGCCGACAGCCGCTTTTCGGAAAACCGGCGTCGCATGGGCATCGCTGCGCATATGCACGACTTCGGCCGCGCCGTGATCGTCTGTCGCATGTCGCACGAACTGCCCAACGAAGGCATCGCGCACGAATGCTTCCAGTCGGGACACACGCTGGCGGTATTGCCGCTGAATGGCAAGCAGTGCTCGGTGGTGGTCACACTGCCTTCGCGCGATGCGGAACAATTGATGGAGATGGCGTTGTCCACCTTCGCGGGGCTGGTGGAAGGTTATTTCGATCATCGCCTCGGCAAAATGCAATTGCTCGGCGAACGCCACAAGTATCCCCTGGTGGCGGTATACGCGCGCCAATTCGTAGCCCCTCGTTTTGCCTTGCTGGGCGACGCCGCGGTCGGCATGCACCCCGTGACCGCGCACGGTTTCAACTTCGGACTGTACGGCGTCGAGGCGTTGACGCAATCGATCGCAGCCGCGCGCACCGCCGGTGACGATATCGGCGCATCAGCGGTGCTGCTCCGCTACCAGCGCATCCATCGACGTGCCACCTTGCCGATCTTCCTCGGCACCAACGCTCTCGTGAAGCTCTACACCGACGACCGCCCGCTGGCCGGAATGGTCCGCAGGGAACTATTGCGCGCCGCAGACAAATTGGCGCCGCTGAAAAGCTGGATTACCCGGCAATTGACCGACAGCCCCGGTACGCGCAGACCTTCTGCCGCGGGCCGTGCGCTGGCCGCCCTGCGTGGATTGCGATAGATAGCGGGCGGCGCGCCGCACCGGCTTCCCGCCCCGTCGGGACGTATAATTTGGGTCTTGCCGGCCCTGTCGGCAACGATTCAAGGAGAACACCATGGCAGCCGTATTGCAAACCCAACCCATTCCGACAGTAAAGCTGCTTATCAACGGCAAATTCGTCGAGTCCAAAGCCAGCCAGTGGCGCGACGTGGTCAATCCGGCCACCCAGGAGGTGCTGGCACGGGTGCCGATGTGCGACACCGCCGAAGTCAATGAGGCGGTGAAAGTGGCGGCGGAGGCCTTCAAGACTTGGAAAAACACCCCTCTGGGCGCGCGTGCGCGCATCATGCTGAAGCTGCAGGAATTGATCCGCCGCGACATGAAAAAATTAGCGGCCTGCCTCACCGCCGAACAGGGCAAGACCCTGCCGGACGCCGAGGGCGATGTGTTCCGCGGCCTGGAAGTGGTCGAGCACGCCTGCTCCATCGGCACCCTGTCGCTGGGCGAGATCGCCGAAAACGTGGCGGGCGGCGTCGATACCTATTTCATCCGCCAGCCGATCGGCGTCTGCGTGGGCATCACCCCTTTCAATTTCCCGGCGATGATCCCGCTGTGGATGTTCCCGATGGCGATCGCCTGCGGCAATACCTTCGTGTTGAAACCTTCCGAGCAGGACCCGATGACGCCCATGCTGCTGGTCGAGCTCGCGCTCGAAGCCGGCGTGCCACCCGGGGTATTGAACGTGGTGCACGGCGGCAAGGAGTCGGTCGATGCGCTCTGCACCCATCCCGATGTGAAAGCGGTGTCCTTCGTCGGCTCCTGTCACGTCGGCGAGCACGTCTACAACCTGTCCTCCACCCACGGCAAACGCGCGCAATGCATGATGGGCGCCAAGAACCACGCCGTCGTCATGCCGGACGCCAACAAGGAACACTCGCTCAACGCCCTGGTGGGGGCGGGCTTCGGCGCGGCCGGGCAGCGCTGCATGGCGACCTCGGTGGCGGTGCTGGTGGGCAAGGCCAACGAGTGGATTCCCGACATCGTCGCCAAGGCCAGGTCGCTGAAGGTGAGCGGCGGCACCGTGGCCGGCACCGACCTCGGGCCGGTGGTGTCGAAGTCGGCGCGGCAGCGCATCGAAGGCCTGATCGAAAAAGGCGTGGCCGAGGGCTGCAAGCTGGATCTCGACGGCCGCAACCCGAAAATCGACGGCTATCCCAACGGCAACTTCATCGCGCCCACCGTCATTTCCGGCGTGAAGCCGCATCACACTGTGTACAAGGAAGAAATCTTCGGGCCGGTGCTGATCATCGTCTCGGTCGATACGCTCGACGAAGCCATCGCCCTCACCAATGCCAATCCCTTCGGCAACGGTACCGGCATATTCACGCAGTCGGGCGCGGCTGCACGCAAGTTTCAGAACGAAATCGATGTGGGCCAGGTCGGCATCAACGTGCCCATCCCGGTGCCGGTGCCCTACTTCAGTTTCACCGGCTCGCGCGGCTCCAAGCTCGGTGACCTCGGTCCCTACGGCAAGCAGGTGATCCAGTTTTACACGCAGGTGAAAACGGTGACGGCGCGCTGGTTCGACGACGCCACGATCAGCACCGGCGTGAATACCACCATCAGCTTGAAGTGACATGAGAGGCTTGCTGCGCCTTTCATGTCATCCTGAGCGTAGCGAAGGATCTCATTCCTCCGCCGGACGAGATTCTTCCTCGCTACGCTCCTCAGAATGACATGCGTTTAGTGGAGAATTCTCAATGAGAATTGGTTTCGTCGGCCTTGGGCACATGGGCAACCCCATGGCCCGCAATCTGCTGAAGCACGGCCACACGCTCAAAGTCTTCGACGTGGTGCCGGAGCTGGTCAAAAAGATGACCGATCTTGGCTGCGAGTCGGCATCCTCTCCGGCAGATTGCGTAGACAGTGTGGAACTGCTGATCACCATGCTGCCCTCCTCTCCGCACGTGCGCTCGGTGTACCTCAATCCGCGCGGTGTGCTGACCGAGGCCAAAGCCAAGGGCATCATGTTGATCGACTCCTCAACCATCGACCCACAAACTTCGCGCGAAGTGGCCTTTGAAGCCATTGCGCGCGGCTACAAGATGATCGACGCACCTGTCTCGGGCGGCACCGGTGGCGCCGAGGCCGGAACACTCACCTTCATGGTCGGCGGCGGGACCGCGGACTTCGAAAAAGCCAAACCCATCCTGCAATGCATGGGCAAGAACATCGTGCATTGCGGCGGCGCGGGCAACGGCCAGGTCGCCAAGATTTGCAACAATATGATGCTGGCCATCGAGATGATCGCCACCTCGGAGGGCATGGCGCTGGCCACCAAGCTGGGCATGGACCCGAAGGTGTTCGCCGGCATCGCCAACACCTCCAGCGGACGCTGCTGGAGTTCGGACACTTACAACCCCTATCCCGGCGTATTGGAAAACGTGCCGGCCTCGCGCGGTTACAGCGGCGGCTTCGGCGCCGACCTGATGCTCAAGGATTTGACGCTGGTGACGGAGGCCGCCAAGGCGGCCAAGCAGCCGGTGGTGCTGGGCGCGGCGGCGCAGCAGCTCTACCAGATGCACAGTGCCAACGGCAACGGCGGGTTGGATTTTTCCAGCATCATCAAATTGTATAAAAAAGATTGATTGCAATGTCGTCCTGAGCGCAGCGAAGGACCTCATCCCGCCGCACAATGAGCGAGCGGATGAGATTCTTCGCTACGCTCAGAATGACATTCTTAATTTGAGACTGAGTCATGATCGAACACAAAATCGAAGGCCACACCTGCATCATCACCATCAACAACCCGCC
>CAZCKI010000102.1:0-9116 GCA_964498815.1 uncultured Burkholderiales bacterium | reverse complement strand
CGGTGGGATGAAACTGCCAGAACTCCATGTCTTCCAGCGGAATGCCGGCGCGTGCCGCCATGCCAAGACCGTCGCCGGTATTGATGAAGGCATTGGTGCTGGAGGCAAAGATGCGCCCCGCTCCGCCGGTCGCGAACAGGGTCGCCTTGGCGTGGAAAACCATCGTTTCGCCGGTCTCCATTTCCAGTGCGGTGACACCGACCACGTCGCCGGCCGCGTCGCGAATCAGGTCCAGCGCCATCCATTCGACGAAAAACTGGGTATTGGCGAACACGTTTCGTTGGTACAACGTGTGCAACATGGCGTGGCCGGTGCGGTCGGCCGCGCAGCAGGAACGCTGCACCGGCTTTTCGCCGAAATTCTGCGAGTGCCCGCCGAAGGGGCGCTGGTAAATGGTGCCGTCGTCGTTACGGTCGAAGGGCATGCCGAAATGCTCGAGCTCGATCACCACCTCGGGGGCCGAGCGGCACATGAACTCGATCGCGTCCTGGTCACCCAGCCAATCGGAACCCTTGACGGTGTCGTACATATGCCAGTGCCAGTTGTCCTCGCCCATATTGCCCAGCGAAGCACCGACGCCGCCCTGTGCCGCCACCGTATGCGAGCGGGTCGGAAATACCTTCGACAACACCGCCACCTTGAGTCCGGCGCTGGACAATTGCAGCGCGGCGCGCAGGCCGGAACCGCCGGCGCCGACCACTACCGCATCGAATTTGCGAACGTTGAGCGCCATCAAATACTCCCGAGAGCCGGCGCCGACCAGAGGATCGACACCGTCCAGATTGCACAACACACCAAGAACAGGAGCACACCGACTTCCAGGGCGATGCGCAGCAGCACCGGCTTGATGTAGTCCATCAGCACGTCGCGGGCGCCGATCCAGGCGTGGTAGAACATCGACAGGAAAAACAGCAGCGTCAACACCCGCATCGGCGTTGCCGAGAACAGGTTTTTCCAGTCCGCATACTCCACCGAGCCCTTGGCGACAACAAAGCCGATCAGGACCAGGCTGAATAGCACCAGGATGGCGGCGGTGACGCGCTGCGCCAGCCAGTCCTGCCAGCCGTAATGCGCGCCGACGGGGGTGCGATCGAATTTCTTCACCATATGCGAACCCCCACCGCAGCGGTGGCCAACAATCCCATCACCAGCACCGCAATCGCCGTGCGCCGCGCCGGTTCCTTGGCGACGGCGACGTGCACATCCATGAGGAGGTAGCGAATCCCCGCGAACAGGTGGTGCATATAGGCCCAGATCAGCCCCAGCACCGCCAGCTTCACGATCGGAAAGTTGAGTACATTGCGCCAGAAATTGAAGCCGGATTCGCTGTGCAAGGTCGATTGCAGCAGGAACAACACCACCGGGATCAGGAACATCAGCATCGCCACACCGGTCATGCGATGCAGGATCGACACCATGCCGGGCAAGGGCAAATTCAGCAAATTGAGGTCGTAATACTTCGGGCGGGACTTTTGCGCAGACGGCATTTCGGCACCTTTTTGTTTCGTCGTTAGCTGGACGAGGTTTTTTAGGGCAGCGTGCGTGGCAAACAGCGGGTCGTGATGGTCGGTCGAGAGCAGGTCCGGCGCCTGACGGTACATGGCGCAGAGGCCTCATTCTAATCCGTTTTGGCTCGTATTGCATAGCAGCAAAGGCTGCCAGCCGGACCGTCACGCAGCGAGCCTCTCGCCTCCAAAAATAGGCATTAATACCTTGTTTTTATTCATTAAAATGAAATCCCAGGGCAATTCTTCGGTGAAGTTTTTATATGGGTTTACAATGATATCAAATATTGATATCATTTCATCGGCGAAAGAATTGGGACCTGCATGCAAAACCTGCTTCAGTATCGTGGCTACCGTGCCCGCATAGACTTCGACAGCCGCGAGAATATCTTTGGCGGCGAGGTAGTCGGGCTGAGCGAAATCCTGCGTTTCCACGGCGCCAGCGTCGAGGAATTGCGCGCCTACTTCGAATTCGCCGTCGATCACTATTTGAAGGATTGCAAGGCCGGCGGCCGCCGCCCGGAGCGTCAGGCATCGGGCCGCATCCTGTTGCGCCTGGAACCTGCCGATCACACCGCTGCGCTGATTGCCGCCAAGTCGGCCGGCGTCAGTCTGAATACCTGGCTATCGCAGGCTGTCACCGCGGCTCTGGCAGAGGAGATTCAAGCCAACTCGTTGTAGTAAGAGTAGCCATCGGTATGCACCAGGCCGCGCCGCCACTCCACCGGCTTGTCGCCATAGGTAAAGGCGATGCGGTCGATGCGCAACAGCGGCGCACCGGCCTTCACCGCCAGCAGTTTGGCCGTAGTCGCGTCGGCCGACACCGCCTGCAGGCGCTCCTCGGCGCGAATCATGCGTAGCCCATAGGCGGTCTCGAAAAAACTGTAGATCGAGCCGCGCGACTGCTCGATTTTTTCCAGCGTGAGGCCCGGCACCAGTGTGGTGGCGAGCGTCACTTCGTCGAGGATCAGCGGCCGTCCGGCGAACACCAGCACGCGGCGGATGGTGGTGAGCGGCGTTCCCGGCTTCACGTCCAGGGTGCGCGCCACCTCGGCGCCGGCCTTGCTGCGGCGCAGGTCGATGAAGGTGGTGGTGGGGTGTACTTTCTCGCCCGTATCCGGCATCACCCGCAGGAACCGGTATTGGTGGGTGGGAGCGGTACTGGTGGCGACGTAGGTGCCCTTGCCCTGGCGCCGGATCAGGATGTGTTCGGAAGCCAGCGCGTCGATCGCCTTCCTCACCGTGCCCTGGCTCACACCGAAGCGGGTGGCCAGCTCAATTTCGCTGGGAATCGCCTCGCCCGGCTTCCATTCGCCGGCGATCAGGCTCTGCGTGAGCAGGATCTTGATCTGGTCGTAGAGGGGCCTGAAGCTCGGCCCGGTGGCAATCGTCATAGCGGCGGACGGCGGGTTGGCGGGAATAACCATGCTATCACAGACGAATCGTCCATTGCCTATCTCAGTTGTCTTATATAAGATATAAGTGTAATTGACTTTTGGCCGCCGCCGTCGCAAAATTGTTGCGCTGCGCCAAATGCCGAACCAGCTTGCAATAGCCCTCCCCCTATTTCCTCTCCTTCCCCATCATCGCACCGAGCGAATCCATGAACCCATTTCTCCGCCCGCGCCGCTCGATGCTGTACGTGCCGGGATGTTTCACCCGTTTCCTGCACAAGGCGCGCACCCTGAATGTCGATTCGGTGATCTTCGACCTGGGCGACTCGGTACTGGTGGAAAACAAGGAACTGTCGCGGCAGCAGGTGGTGGAAGCGATCCTCAGCGGCGGCTACGGTCGGCGCGAGTGCGTGGTGCGGGTCAACGACCTCGATTCCCCCTGGGGCCGGGACGACGTCAAGGCGGTCGCCGCCATCGGCGTCGATGCGGTGCTGTTCCCCAATATCGAATCGCGCCGGGACGTCGAAGAAGCGCTGGCGCAGCTCGATGCGGCCGGCGGCAGCCATTTGCCGATCATGGTGATGATCGAAAGCCCGATCGCGGTGCTGCGCGCCGAAGAGATCGCGGCGGCATCCGACCGCATCGCCTGCCTGATCTTAGCCACCAGCGACCTGCTGACGCAGTTGCACGGGCGCAAGACGCCGGATCGGGTGGCCCTGCACTATTCGCTCTCGCACGTGTTGCTGGTCGGTCGCGCCTATCATCGCGCCGTGGTCGACGGCATCAGCGTCGACATCAAGGACATGCAGTCGTTCGAACTCGCCTGTCGCGTCTCGCGCGATCTCGGCTTCGACGGCAAATCGCTGGTGCACCCCAACCAGTTGCCGTATTGCAACGACGCGTTCAGCCCCAAGCCCGCCGACGTGAGCTACGCGCACGAAGTGATCGAGGCACTGGAGCACGCCCACCGCGAGGGGCGCGGCACCATCATGCTGAACGGCCGGCTGGTGGAGCACCATCACGTCGCCGCGTCGAAGCGCATGCTGGCGCTGGCGGAAATGATCAAGGAACGGGAGCAATCCTGAATGCGCCCGCACGACGGCTATTATTTTGAGGACTACCGGCTGGCGCAGCGCTTCGAGCACGCCACGCCGCGCACCCTCACGCAGGGCGACGTCGCCCTCTACCAGGCCCTGACCGGCTCGCGCCTGCCTCTCCATTGCAGCGAACCATTCGCCCAATCGCTGGGCTACCCGGCCATGCCGGTGGACGACCTGCTGGTATTCCACATCGCCTTCGGCAAGACCGTACCGGATATTTCCTACAACGCTGTCGCCAACCTGGGCTACGCCGAATGCCGTTTCCTGCAACCGGTTTTCATCGGCGACACGCTACGGGCGCAATCGGAAGTGATCGGCCTCAAGGAAAATTCCAGTGGCAAGACCGGTGTCGTGTACGTTCGCTCGAATTGTCTCAACCAGCGCGACCAAGTGGTGCTGACCTGGATTCGCTGGGTGATGGTCAACAAGCGCGACGCCGACACGAAGATCGCCGAGAATCAGGTGCCCAAGTTTGCGCCCTGGGTACAACGCAAGGACGTGCAGGTCCCGGCGTACTTGCGCGCTGCAGCCATCGACACCCGCGCCACCGGCGGCACGCGTTTCTGGGAAGACTATCGGACCGGCGCCGATCCTGCCACCCTCACCATCGGCAGTGCTGCGGGTCTCACCATCGACGAGTCCGACCACACCCTCGCCACCAAGCTGTACCAGAACACCGCGCGGGTGCATTTCGACCAGCACCACATGAAGGGCAGCCGCTTCGGACAAAGGCTGGTTTACGGCGGACACGTCATTTCCATCTGCCGCGCGCTTTGCTACGACGGGCTGGAAAACGCCCTGGGCATCGTCGCCATCAACAGCGGCACCCACCACGCGCCCACCTTCGCCGGCGACACCATTTACGCCCTGTCGGTGGTGACCGAAGCATGGGAGTTGAGCCGCACCCTCGGCGCCTTGCGTATCCGCCTGAGCGGATTCAAGAACGTGTCGCCCACCGAAAAGACAGCCGAAGCCGACCCGCAAAGCCATGTATTGACGCTGGACTACACTGTCCTCATGCCGCGCCGACCCTAAGGAGATCCCAGTGGGCAATGCCATACACCCCAAAGATGCGCTGTTCGCCGGCGAAAAGCCATTCCCGGCCATCCCCAGTTGCGAACACTTCGCCGGCAGCGAAAAGCTGATCCTGAAGGCGCTCGAGTTGCAGACCAAGCTCGGCCCGATCTTCGACATCACCTGCGATTGCGAGGACGGCGCCATGGCCGGGCAGGAAAAGGCGCACGCGGAAATGATCGTGCGAGTGTTGAACAGCGAGGCCAATGTGCTGCACATGGCAGGCACGCGTATCCACGACTTCTCGCACCCGCACTGGAAGAAGGACGTGGACATCCTGGTCGGCGGCGCCGGCAAGGTGCTGGCCTACGTGACCATTCCGAAAAGCACCTCCTTCGAGGAAGCGGCGGAAATGATCGAATACATCCAGTCGATCGCCGCCAAGAAGAAATTGAAGCGCGAGATTCCCGTGCACGTGCTGATCGAAACCCACGGCGCGCTGCGCGACGTGCACGACATCGCACAACTGCCGTCGATCCAGGTGCTCGACTTCGGCCTGATGGATTTTGTCTCGGGCCACCACGGCGCGATTCCTGCGTCGGCGATGCGTTCGCCCGGACAGTTCGAGCATCATTTGCTGGCGCGCGCCAAGGCCGAGATCGTGGCTGCCGCGCTCGCCAACGGCGTGGTGCCGGCGCACAACGTGTCGCTCGATCTCAAAAACAGCTACAACGTGTTCCGCGACGCCTGGCGCGCGCGCCACGAATTCGGCTTCCTGCGCATGTGGTCGATCCACCCTTCGCAGATCACTGCCATCGTCGACGCCATGAAGCCCGACCACGCCGAGGTCAACGACGCCGCCCAAATCCTGCTGGCAGCCCAAGCTGCCGACTGGGGTCCGATCCAGTATCACGGCGAGTTGCACGACCGCGCCACCTACCGCTATTTCTGGGACGTGCTGCAAAAGGCCAGGCTGACCGGCGCTACAATGCCGGCCGAAGCCGTCACCGCGTTCTTCGCCGACACCTCATTTTCCACCACGTCCACCCCGCCCACCGCAAAGAAATCCGCCAAATGACTCTACCTTCCCCGGGTGCTAGATTTCGCCAGGCGCTCCGCGACGAGCAGCCCCTGCAAGTCATCGGCGCCATCAACGCCAATCACGCCCACCTCGCCAAGCGCGCCGGCTATCGGGCCATCTACCTGTCCGGCGGCGGTGTCGCGGCCGGCTCGCTGGGCCTGCCCGATCTCGGCATCAATAACCTCGACGACGTGTTGACCGACATCCGCCGCATCACCGACGTCTGCGATCTGCCGCTGATGGTCGATATCGACACCGGCTTCGGCCCTTCCGCCTTCAATATCGCCCGCACGGTAAAGGCGCTGATCAAATTCGGCGCGGCCGCCTGCCATATCGAAGACCAGGTCGGCGCCAAGCGCTGCGGCCACCGCCCCGGCAAGGAAATCGTTTCGCAGCAGGAAATGGCCGACCGCGTGAAGGCGGCAGCCGACGCCAAGACCGATGCGGATTTTTTCCTGATCGCGCGCACCGACGCTATCCAGGTCGAAGGGGTTGACAAAGCCATCGAGCGCGCCATCGCCTGCGTGGAAGCCGGCGCCGACGGCATCTTCGCCGAAGCCGCCTACGACCTGCCCGCCTACCGCAAGTTCGTCGACGCGGTGAAGGTTCCGGTGCTCGCCAACATCACCGAATTCGGCAAGACGCCGCTGTTCACGGTGGAAGAACTGAAAACCGCCGGCGTCGGCATGGTGCTCTATCCCCTGTCGGCCTTCCGCGCCATGAACAAGGCCGCCGAAGCCGTCTACACCGCCATCCGCAGGGACGGCCACCAGAAAAACGTGCTCGACCTGATGCAGACCCGCGAGGAGTTGTACGACCGCATCGGTTATCACGAGTTCGAGCAATCGCTGGACAAGCTGTTTGCCACAAAAAAATAGACGCGGGTACAGCCAACTGCCCGTTTGATCCACGAAGGAGAAAATCGATGTCCTCGCCCGCACCCGACACCGCCACCGTTCCCGCCGCCGGCCCCAAACCCAAGAAGTCCGTGGCCCTTTCCGGCGTCACCGCCGGTAATACCGCCCTGTGCACCGTGGGCCTCACCGGCAACGACCTGCACTACCGCGGCTACGACATCCTCGACGTCGCCGACAGCTGCGAGTTCGAAGAAATCGCCTTCTTGCTGGTTCACGAAAAGCTGCCCACCGCCGCCGAACTGAAGGCCTACAAGACCAAGCTGAAATCGCTGCGCGGCATTCCCGTCGCGGTGCAGGACGTGCTGGAAGCGCTGCCGGCCTCGACCCACCCGATGGATGTGCTGCGCACCGGCTGCTCGGCGCTGGGCTGCAATCTGCCGGAAAAGGACGACCACAATATCCAGGGCGCCCGCGACATCGCCGACCGCATGATGGCCTCGTTCGGCTCGATGTTGATCTACTGGTACCACTTCGCCGTCAACGGCAAACGCATCGAGGTCGAGACCGACGACGATTCGATCGGCGGCCACTTCCTGCATCTGCTGCACGGCAAGCCGCCGTCGGAATTGTGGGTAAAGGCCATGCACACCTCGTTGGTGTTGTACGCCGAACACGAATTCAACGCCTCCACCTTCACCGCGCGCGTCATCGCCGGCACCGGCTCCGATATGTACTCGGCCATCACCGGCGGCATCGGCGCGCTGCGCGGCCCCAAGCACGGCGGGGCCAACGAAGTCGCCTTCGAAATCCAGTCGCGGTACGACAATCCCGACGAAGCCGAAGCGGATGTGGTCAGACGCGTCGCGGAAAAGCAGGTCATCATTGGCTTCGGCCATCCGGTCTATACGGTGTCCGATCCGCGCAACAAGGTCATCAAGGAAGTGGCGCGGCGCCTGTCCAAAGATGCCGGCAATATGAAGCTGTTCGACATCGCCGACCGCCTCGAAGCGGTGATGTGGCGCGAAAAGAAAATGTTCCCCAATCTCGACTGGTTCTCGGCCTGTTCGTATCACCAGATGGGCGTACCGACCGCCATGTTCACTCCCCTCTTCATCATCTCGCGCACCTCGGGTTGGGCCGCGCACGTGATCGAGCAGCGCATCGACGGCAAGATCATCCGCCCCTCGGCGAATTACACGGGGCCCGACAACCTGACATTCGTGCCGATCAAGGATCGCAAGTAAGCCACCGGAGTCACCTGCCATGAACGCACAATCCGCACTTGCCTTTTCCTCCCTGTCCGCCACCGACGCGCCGGTCACCCTGGAACAATGCCTTGAGGTGCTCGAAGCACGCCGCCAGGCGCTCTGTGAGGAACTGCGCAGCTTTGCCCGCCCGATCGCCGCCTGCGATGCCGACTGCAACGCCGTGCTGGCCGAGCGCGCCGCCATCGTGCTGGCTATCTCGCAGTTGCAAGCCCTATCGCGCGGCGAAACACGCATCCCTCATCCTCGCGACGACCACTGATTCAAACATCCCATAACAAAGGTATTTGCAATGTCCGCTCACATCTCCAACGTCCGCCCCAAACCCGACAAAGTGCTGGTCGATATCGTCGACTACGTCACCAAATACAAAATCAAATCCAAAGACGCCTACGACACCGCGCGCTATTGCCTGATGGATACGCTGGGCTGCGGCTTTGAAGCGCTCGAATATCCGGCCTGCACCAAGATGCTGGGACCGGTGGTGCAAGGCACGCTGGTGCCGAATGGCGCAAAAGTGCCTGGCACGCAGTTCCAGATGGACCCCGTCAAGGCCGCTTTCGATATCGGCGCCATGATCCGCTGGCTCGATTTCAACGACACCTGGCTGGCCGCGGAATGGGGCCATCCCTCGGACAACCTGGGCGGCATCCTCGCCACGGCAGACTGGCTCTCGCGCAACGCGGTAGCCGCCGGCAAAAAGCCGCTGACGGTGCACGATGTGCTGACCGGCATGATCAAGGCGCACGAAATCCAGGGCTGCATCGCGCTCGAAAACTCGTTCAACAAGGTGGGCCTCGATCACGTGGTGCTGGTCAAGGTCGCCTCCACTGCCGTGGTCGCGGAAATGATGGGCCTCAGCCGCGATGAAATCCTCAACGCCGTGTCGCTGGCCTGGGT
>CAZCKI010000101.1:0-9123 GCA_964498815.1 uncultured Burkholderiales bacterium | reverse complement strand
CGCGCCGATTGCATGATTAATCGCAATTGCGAATCATTCTCATTTGTGGTTATACTCCAACTTGGCGATAACGTTTTGCATCGGGCAAGTGCCAGCGGGAATCCAACAAAGCTGGGGAGAGATGCATAACATATTGAATTTATTACTTATAAATCAAGATGACCAAAGGACAGTAGAAGACCATGAGACCCTCAAACCTCCACAAGAACCCTGCCAAAACCAATGGTTTTCGGCTTAGCACCCTAGCCATTGCACTGGCGACCTTGTCGACCGCGACCCTGGCGGAAGATCTCCCCAACGCAACCATATTCTTAGCCGCAGCCAAGGCAACGACCTTGCCGCCCATCGTCGTGAACGGGAAAGACGAAGCGCCGACCGAGGGCTACGCCGCTAAGCGCTCCAGCTCCGCGCTCAAATCCGATACGCCGCTGCTGGATACGCCGCAATCGATTGCCGTGGTCACCCAGGAACAGATGCGCGACTTCAATGTGCAAAGCGTGGCCGATGTCGTCCGCTACGTGCCGGGTGTCGGCATGGCCAACGGCGAAGGCAACCGCGACAGCCCCTATTTCCGCGGCGTCACCAGTGCCTCGGGCGACTTCTATCTCGACGGCATCCGCGACGACGTCGAGTATTACCGCGATCTCTACAACATCGACCGCGTCGAAGTCCTGACCGGGCCGAACGCGATGATCTTCGGCCGCGCCGGCTCCGGCGGCATCATCAACCGCATCGCCAAGCGCGCCGACTGGAGCGAAGTGCGCGAACTGCGCGCCACCGTCGGCTCCTACCGCAACCAGCGCCTGACGGCAGACTTCGCCCAGCGCATCGACGACACCATCGCGGTACGCGCGACTGCGGTTGCCGAAGATTCACGCGGCTATCAAAAGAATGCCTTCATCCGCCGTTCGGGCGTCAACCCGTCCATCGCTTTTCGCCTGGGCGAACGCACTTATCTCACGTTGGATCTAGAGCATTTCCAGGATCACCGCGCCGCCGACCGCGGCGTTCCTTCCTACAAGGGTGCGCCCCTGGATCTGCCGGTGTCGGCCTTTTTCGGCGACCCCGATCCGGCCACGCGGCCCGTCCTGCTCAATGTCGATTCGGCGGGCGTCCTGTTCGAACACGATTTCGGCGGCGGCGTCACGCTGCGCAACAGCACGCGCTACCTGGACTACGACAAGTCCTATCAAAACTACAACGCCGGCGCCGTCAATGCCGCAGGGACCACGGTGGCGATGTCCGCGTACAACAATCACCAATGGCGGCAGAACCTCTTCAACCAGACCGACTTCAATTTCAGCCTGGAGACCGGCGCCGTCAAACACAAGTTCCTGGCCGGCATGGAGCTCGGCCGCCAGGACACCGACTACCTGCGCAAGAGCGGCCGCTTCCCCACCTTCGGCAACGCCACCACCATCACCCTGCCGCTGGCGACAGCGGAAGGCCCGCTGCCGGTTAATTTCGTGCTCGGCGCCACGGCCTCCGACCGCGACGGGCACAGCAAGGCGAGTGTCGCCGCGATCTACCTGCAGGACCAGATCGAATTCACGCCGCAATTTCTGGCCGTGGCCGGCGTGCGCCACGATAGTTTCACACTGGACTATCACAACAATGTGGACGGGTCTAAGCTCGGCAGCCGCGACAGCCTGACCTCTCCGCGCACCGGCCTCATTTTCAAGCCGGTGCCGCAAGTGTCCCTGTACACCAACTACAGCGTCGCCTACTATCCGCGCGGCGGCGATCAGCTAAGCAGCCTGACGGCGGTGAACCAGGCCTTCGGCCCGGAGAAGTTCGTTAACCTTGAAGCCGGCGCCAAATGGGATATCAGCCCGTCGCTGTCCGCGCGCGCCGCTGTCTATCAGCTCGCCCGCAGCAATGTGGCGATTGCCGATCCGGTCAACGCCGGCCAGTTCCTGCTGGTCGACGGCCAGCGCAGCAAGGGCGTCGAGCTCGCCCTCAGCGGCAACATCACCCGCGACTGGAGCCTGATCGGCGGCTACGCGCACCAATCCGCCAAGCTGACCGCCACCGCCTCGGCGACCGCGCTGTCGGGCGCCAGCGTCGCGCTGGTGCCGGCGAACCTCATCTCGCTGTGGAACCGCTACGCCTTCGGCCCGCGCTGGGCGGTGGGACTGGGGCTGATCCACAGCGGCGCCGTGTTCACCTCCACCAGCAACACGGTGACCCTGCCGGCCTATACGCGCGTCGACGGTGCGGTGTTTTTCAACGTCGATAAGCAGCTGCAATTACAGCTCAATGTGGAAAACCTCGCCAACAAGAAGTACTGGGTCAGCGCCAATGGCGACAACAACATCACGCCGGGCACGCCGCGCAGCGTCAAGCTGACCGCGACGTGGCGGTTCTGAGCGAGGACTGTACCAACCCCGTCGGTCAGCCCGACTCGGTCATGCGGTGGCTGGCGCCGGCATCGAGATCCAGCCCATAGATGCGCTTGAAGTCGCCGATGGCCTTGAGGCTGTCGGCGCCGAACGGCGCCTTGCCTTCGAAGGCGTGCAGGACAATACCCTCGATCAGGTCGCCCAGCGACAGGTTGTGGTACTCGGCCACCGCCTTGAGCACTTTCAGGATGCGCTTTTCGATGCGCAACCCGGTCTGCACGCGCTCGACCCGGTGCAGGGCGGGTTTCGGCGGCTTGGCCGCCTTGGCAATTCGTTTCGGCATATGGCTGTCTCCGTTGTCGTTCGTGTTGCATTCCAGCATAGCGTATCGCGCGGCTTGACGAGTCTCAAAGTAAATTGTTATATTGGTACCAATGTACCACACGATAACAAATTATGGATATCCTGCCGACTGACCGAACCGTACTGAGCGATGCGGAACTGGTGCGCGAACTGGAGGCTTGCCGGCTCGCGCCCACCGACTTTCCGCACGCTGCGCATCTACGCGCCGCCCACTATTACCTGTCGAATTACGATTGGCTGGAAGCGGCTTGCGGCATGTCGCGCTCGCTGCGGCGCTTTGCCGCCAGCGTCGGCAAGGAGAATCTCTATCACGAGACCATCACCCTAGCCTTTTTGCAAGTGATCGGCGAGCGCATGGCGATGGACGGCGGGAGCGGAGAATCCGCTGCTTTTTTCGCTCGCCACTCCGACCTCAGCGATCGAAAGCTGTTGCTGCGCTACTACCGCCCGGAGCGGCTGATGAGCCCGCTTGCCCGCGCGCAATTCATTCCAGCTGAGCCCATCGCGATCCCCTACCGCAAGTAGGTGCTGTCACAGCTATGCGCCGGCTGAGCTAGTCGCGTTCGAACCAAGCGATCGATTCGACGTGCGCGGTATGCGGGAACATGTTGACGACCCCCGCCGCTTTCAGCGTGAAGCCGTTGGTGTGCACCAGCACCGAGGCATCGCGGGCCAGCGTCGATGGACTGCAGGAGACATAGACGATGCGCTTCAATTCGGGCCGCAGTTCGCGCGTGAGCAGCTTGCAGACTTCGACGGCGCCGTCGCGCGGCGGGTCGATCAGCATCTTGCCGACCTTGGGGACGCGCCGCATTGCGGCGTCCTGGTCGGTGTACAGGTCGGCTGTGAAGAACCGCGCCTTGCCCGCGAGACCGTTACGCAGGGCGTTGGTGCCGGCGCGCTGGATCAGCCCTTCGCTGCCTTCCACGCCGACCACATTGGCGCCGCGGCGCGCGATCGGCAGCGTGAAATTGCCGAGCCCGCAGAAGAGATCGGCGATGCTCTCGCCTTCGCGCGGATCGAGCAGGTCGATGGCTCTATGCACCATCAGGCGATTGACCTGGTGATTGACCTGGGTGAATTCGGTGGGGCGAAACAGGATATCGAGCGTGAATTCCGGCAGCGCATAGGTGAGTTCCGGCATATCGCGCGGATACCAGGCCTCGGCCGTGTCCGGCCCCTTGACCTGCAGCCACCACTGCAAGCGAAGCGCATCGCGATAGCGGTCGGCAAAAGCCTTCAGTTTGGCTTCGTCGCCCGGCGTGAGCGGCTCGAGGATGCGCAGCACCAGTGCAGTGACGCGTTCGCCGACGGCGACTTCGATCTGCGGGATGGTTTCGCGCTTGTCGAGCGTGCCCATCAATTCGCGCAGGGGATCGATCAACTGGCCGATGCCGCCCGCCAGCACTTCGCAGGAGTGCATGTCGGCGACATAGCTCGATTTCTTTTCGCGAAAGCCGACCATGCCGCCGCCCTTTTTGGCGACGTAGCGCGCCGACATGCGCGCGCGATGCCGGTAGCCCCAGGGGCTGCCGTAGATCGGCGGCAGGATGCTTTCCGGCGTCACCTTGCCGATACGGGCGAGGTTGTCTTCGAGCACGCGCTGCTTGGCCGCCACCTGCATGGGAAAACTCGCGTGCTGCAAGGCGCAACCGCCGCACAGGTCGAAGTACGCGCATTTCGGCGTAACGCGGTCGGAAGACTCGCGCAGAATCGAGATCAGCGTGGCGGTCTCGAAATTCTTTTTTTTGCGCGAAGGCTCGTAGATCACCCGCTCGCGCGGTAGCGCGCCCTCGATGAACACCACCTTGCCGTCCACATGGGCGACACCGCGCCCCTCGTGATCGAGCGATTCCACTACGGCGGGGCGATGGGTGCTGCTGGCGTCGAAAGGCACTGGCAAATACGTCTAGGCAGGAAGCGCGGATTATACGCCGGGCAGTATCGAGCAACGTTCAGACGTATCGTTGCCCGACGGCTACATCAGGGCTGGAACGGCGAGAAGCCGCTAGGCGCCGTGCCAACGTTGGCAGAAGTGAGCAAGGTCACGCGCGCACCAGCGCCGCCAGCCGTCGCCGGCTGCTGAATCGTCAGGCTGGACCACAGGGTCAGCGTGCCGTTGGGCAGCAACCAGAGGATGTCGGTGATGCCGTCGCCGTCAAAGTCGCCGGCAGCATAGAACTGCCAGGTCGGGTCGGCCGTCTGCGGCAGCGTATAGAAGGTATTGCTGACCGTCGCGCTGGTGCTGGTGCAGGAGGCATTGGGGTCGTCGGGATTGCCGCTCGGCGCCGGCAGGATGGTGCCGGTGGCGTCCAATGCCATGACCAATACCGTGCCGGCCGCATTGCGCAGCAGGAGGTCGCCGCGCTTGTTGCCCGTAAAATCGGCGAGCTTCAGCGCCGTGTAGCCCGCCGGTATGGTGCCCGCCGCCAGATTCGCGCAGGTGCGGCTTTGTGTTGCCATCAGCGCGCGCACCTGGTTGACGGGGCTGAGGTAGATCATGTCTACCGCACCGTCGCCATTGAGATCGGCCGCACCCAGCAGTGTCCAACTGAGCGGCGCGCCGCCGCGCTTCCTGACCTGCGTGACGGCGGTTCCATTAGTGAACCAGATATACGACACACCGGTATCGTCCGGCACGCCGTCGTCGCCGGTGAAACGAAACGCCATGTCGCCAAAGCCGTCGCCGTCGAGGTCGCCGACAGCCTGCACGCGCCAGGCCTTCTTGACGGTGCGCAATGTGATGGCGGCGGGCTGGCTGAAATTGGGCCAGATCGAGACCATACCAAATACCGAGTCGGACGCGATTTCCTGTACGGCGAGATCGGACTTGCCGTCGCCGTCAAAATCGGCGATGCCGACTAAGCGGTAATTTGGGCCGGGATCGGCGAGCGCATTGAAGACGAACTGTCCGCCCACCAAGCGCCCCGCCTGTAACTGTGCGTTGACGTTGTTGCGCAAAACGATCGCGGCCTTGCCGTTGCCATCGAGGTCGATGCCGTGCTTCGATAGCGGTGTGCTCGGCGCGATGTTAGGGATGAACTTGGCATATGCCTGATAGCCGTCAGGCGTGGTGCCGGTCGGATCAAAGTGACCGACCGTCACGTAATAGGTGCCGGCCTGCAGCGCGATATTGTCGATGCGGAAATTGTTCTGGTCGCGGGCATTGCCGGCACCGTCGTCGTTCGAGGTATTGTCGTCGCACTCGGGTTGCGGACCGGAAAAATCAAGTATGCAGGAGCCGTCGCTTTGCAGCAGGGTGCCGACGGTATCGTAGGCGCTGATGGTGCCGACGGTGAGCTTGCCCGGCTGCGGCAACACCACCTTGAATACATCGAGATCGCCCGCGTAGCCGATGGTGCCGGCCACACTTCCGCCGAGTGGAATCTGCGCGGCGGTGCTGACCGGCTGGTTGGGATGATCGTCGGCCGGAAAGGCGACATTGTCGAGGATGGGCTTGATTTCCGGGTAAAACACCTCGAAGCGGCCGTACAGGGCGTATTCGTCGAGGTTGGTGCAACTCATCCCGTCCTTGTCGTGCTGAGTGGTGGTGCCGGACAAAACGCCGCGCAATTCCAGGCTGCCATTGGCCAGCGAGAACAGGCCCGATCCGGATGAGCCGCCCTGGATGATGCCGCGATCGAAGGTCACGCCGTACAGGTCGTAGGGAAAGCCAAGGATGCCGAACTGCCGGCCAAGCCCTTCGCCGGAGTCGGCCTCGCCGCCGGTGGCAAACTTCATCACATCGCCTGCGGGATGGCTCATGGAGACCACCGCGTCACCGTTCTGCACCAATGCCGCGTTCCATCCGGAAAACTCGACACCGGATGGCGGCGCCAGGTTCAGTTTCAGGAGTGTGGTATCGACCATGCGGTTGGTAAACGCAAGTTGCGCGCCACCACTTCTGGATACCGGCGCTGGATTGTTACCACCGCAGGTCGAGGAATAATAAAACCAGAGACTGACGACGCTGGCCGCTTCGGCAGCATTGTCGATGCAGTGGTTGGCGGTCAGAAAATACGGCGCCGGGAACGTCTGGGAGTTAGCCTGGGAGTTAATCAGGGTGCCGGAACAGAGGAAGCCGCCGCCGCCGCTCACGAAGGAAATGCGCGCCACCGACATGCGCCGATGCGCCATGGCCAGATCGAGCGCGGTGTTGTTCGAGGTGCAGGCGACATCTACCGTACAACTTCCAGCGCCTGCCGTGGACAGCGACGGCCGGCCCGGCCCGGCCACAGCATTCAACGATTTCTCGAAATGTACGATTTGTGCCACGCCGACCACCGCATCAAAGGCGCGCTGGCGGGTAAAGATTTCGACGATCTGTGTGTCCCCCTCGGTATACGGAGTCCACAGCAACCCGTCCTTTGCCACGCTCAGCGGTACTGCCTCGGCAACGCCATCGGGTCGGGCGACTACGCGCACCTCGCCGTTGGTCATGCCGACCGGCAAGACCAGTTGCACGCGCACGCCGAGCGCGCCACGCGAGGAAACCACGATATGCGTCACGGACCCCTGGTCGCGTGTGGCCTGCCATTGGCGCAATCCCGGCGCTTCGGGTGAAGCGAATACCGAGGCCACGCGCTCGGCCATGCGTTGCTGCTTGGCCGGCGAACGCGCGAAGGCCTTGGCAAAATCGGCGGCGGTTGGCGCAATCTCGATACGGCTTTCCGGCGCGCTCGAGGAACGCAGGACGATGGGTGCGGCAGTCTCGCCGACGTAGAGTCGGCTGGGCATGCGCTGTGCCAATACGGTAACCGACGCGAGCAACAACAGCGTTGCCGCGCCCGCCAAAACTCCATTCTGAATCGCCTGTTTCACGTTTGTCCCATCGCAAAAAAACTCCCCGCCGTCCGCCAGGCATCGGCCCGGCACAATATTGTCGCAAATCCTGGGACCGCTATCGCTCGCCATGGTTCACCGCAGCGAGCCCTGCAGGCCACGGCGACAGGATATCCCAAGCCGACGGCAGACACGTCCGACAAGCCAATTTGCGACAGCTTACTTGCACTAGTTTACGTTTCGCTGACGCGACCGGAACGGGCAGGAAAAACCGCGCGTGGTAGCATAAACACCTTCGCAATCGGCGTATTCCCCCGGCGTAGACCCCTCTTGCTCACCAACCCCGCACCCCGCTTTTGCCTGCAATGCGGCTCCGATCGCATGGAGCTGCGCATTCCCCACGGCGACGATCGCGAACGCCACGTGTGCGGCGACTGCGGCTACATTCATTACCTCAATCCCAAGCTGGTGGTCGGCACCGTGCCGGTGTGGGAAGACCAGGTGCTGCTGTGCAAGCGCGCCATCGAACCGCGTTACGGTTTCTGGACCTTGCCGGCCGGCTACATGGAGGAAGGCGAATCGCTGGAAGCGGGAGCGGTGCGCGAGACGCTGGAAGAAGCCAATGCGCGCGTGCGCATCGAACAGCAATACGTGACGTTGTCGCTGCCGCAGATCAGCCAGGTGTACATGATGTTTCGGGCGACGCTGCTCGACCGCGATTTTTCGGCGGGCTCGGAAAGCCTTGAAGTTCGCTTGTTCCGCGAAGAAGAAATTCCCTGGGACGAGATCGCCTTCACCACCATCCGGCGGACCTTGCAGCACTATTTTGCCGATCGCAAAACCGGAATCTACGCTCCGCTGTGCGCGGAGATCATCCATCCGCACCGGGGCGCACCCGACACCTGACGCGGTAGCCGTCAGGTCGACGGCGGCGCCACCTTCAGGATTTCTTCCATGGTGGTGATGCCCTGTGCCACTTTCATGGCGCCCGACAGGCGCAGCGGTTTCATGCCCGATTTGTAGGCCTGCT
The DNA here is from genome assembly GCA_964498815.1 of uncultured Burkholderiales bacterium. Taxonomy (GTDB): domain Bacteria; phylum Pseudomonadota; class Gammaproteobacteria; order Burkholderiales; family Usitatibacteraceae; genus UKL13-2. The sequence continues at coordinate 606 of CAZCKI010000101.1, read as the reverse complement.
CGGTGATGGCGGTGAGATCGCTCTTGTCGCTGATGAGGCGCTTCATGTGGTTGTCGATCAGCAGGATTTCGTAAATGCCGACGCGCCCGGAGTAACCGGTATTGCGGCATTCCAGACAGCCCACCGGGCGATAGACTTCCTTGGGCGGCTCGCCTTTCCACGGCGACACCGTCTGGTGCCAGAGCCGGATCTGCTCTTCACTGGTAAAGGGCGCCTTTTCCTTGCAGTGCTCGCACAGCGTGCGCACCAGGCGCTGCGCCATCACACCGAGCACCGTGGAGGTGATCAGATAAGCGGGCACGCCGAGGTCCAACAGACGCGCTACCGCCGTGGGGGCATCGTTGGTATGCAGGGTGGCCAGCACCAGGTGGCCGGTGAGCGCGGACTGGATCGCCATTTCGGCGGTTTCCAGATCGCGGATTTCGCCCACCATGATGATGTCCGGGTCTTGCCGCATCAGCGCCCGCACACCGTCGGCGAAGTGCAGGTCGATCTGCGGTTGCACCTGCATTTGATTGAAGGCCGGCTCGACCATTTCGATCGGGTCTTCGATGGTGCTGACGTTAACCTCGGGTGTGGCGAGCTGCTTCAAGGTCGAATAAAGCG
>CAZCKI010000100.1:0-9207 GCA_964498815.1 uncultured Burkholderiales bacterium | reverse complement strand
GGCCTGCATGAAGGCGTAGCAGATGGTAGAGCCGACAAAGGTGAAGCCGCGCTTTTTCAGATCGCGGCTCATCTCGTCAGAGAACGGCGTACTGGCTGGAACGCCACCCTTGCGAAAACGATTGATGATCGGCTTGCCGCCGACAAATCGCCAAATATAGGCGTCGAACGAACCGAATTCTCTTTGCACCGCGAGAAACGCCTTTGCGTTCTTGACTGCACCGGCAATCTTGAGGCGATTGCGGACGATGCCGGCATCGAGCATCAGATTCTCGACTTTGGCGGGTGTAAACCGCGCGACCTTGGCGGGGTCGAAGCCGGCAAAGGCTTTTCGATAGTTCTCGCGCTTGGCGAGGATGGTCGACCAGCTGAGGCCTGCCTGCGCGCCTTCCAGGAGCAGGAATTCAAACCACACTCGGTCATCGTGGACGGGTACGCCCCATTCGAGATCGTGGTAACGCCGGTATTCGTCCGAACCTTCGCACCAGGGACAGCGTTGTGTAGGCGGCATCAGTTGTAGATATAGTTTTCGAGCTGCTTGATGGTGAATTCGCGTTCTTCCAGAATATCGGCCACCAGGTCGCGCATCGACAGCATGCCGATCACTTCCTTGCCGCTCACCACCGGCAGGTGGCGTATGTTTTTCTGGCTCATCAAGGCCATGCATTCCTCATTGGTCGTTTCCGGCTTCACGCACAGCACATTGGCGGTCATGATCTCGCGCACCGGCGTGTCCTTGGACGATTTTCCCGCCAGCACCACCTTGCGCGCGTAGTCTCTCTCGGAGAGGATGCCGACCAGTTTGTCGTTTTCCATCACCAGCAAGGCACCGATGCCCGCATCCGACAGTTGTTTCAACGCATCCAGCACGCTGGCCTCGGGTGCTATGGTCCACAGGGCAAGCGGTTGGTCCATGAGAAGCTGTTGAACTGTCTTCATGGTGCTCTCCTCGACATTGACGGCAGAAAAGTTACATGTTCGGGTAGTTGGGGCCCCCACCACCCTCGGGCACGACCCACACGATGTTCTGGGTGGGGTCCTTGATATCGCAGGTCTTGCAATGTACGCAATTCTGCGCGTTTATTTGCAATTTGTTTTGCCCATCGGCGCCGGACACGAATTCGTAGACGCCCGCCGGACAGTAACGCTGCTCGGGTCCGTCGTACAACGCCAGGTTGGTCGATACCGGCACGGCGGCATTTTTCAGCGTGAGGTGCGCGGGCTGGTCCTCCTCGTGGTTGGTGTTGGAAATAAACACGGAGGAAAGACGGTCAAAGGTCAGCACACCGTCGGGTTTGGGATAGGCGATGGGGGCGGCCTGATCTTTTTTCAGCAAGGTCTCGTGATCGGCGTGAGCGTGATGCAGGGTCCACGGCGCTCTTCCGCGAAAGACGATCTGGTCGATGCCCACCATCAGCGCGCCCGTGTACAGGTTCTTGGACATGGCCGGCTTGAAGTTGCGTGCGCGGTGCAACTCGTCGTGCAGCCAGCTTCTTTCAAATGCCGCCGGGTAAGCCGACAGCTCGTCGTGCGCACGGTCTGCGAGCAGGGCGTCGAAAGCGGCTTCCGCTGCCATGGCGCCACTCTTGATGGCGGCGTGGCTCCCCTTGATGCGCGCGGCATTGAGAAAACCGGCGTCGTCGCCGAGCAAGGCGCCACCGGGAAACACCAGCTTGGGCAGCGACTGTATGCCGCTCGCATTGATGGCGCGTGCGCCGTAGGAAATCCGTTTGCCGCCCTCGAAAAAATGGCGGATGGCCGGATGCGTTTTGTAGCGCTGGAATTCCTCGAAGGGCGAAAGATAGGGGTTGGTGTAGGCGAGGCCGACGACGAAGCCGACGGCGACCTGGTTGTTTTCCAGGTGATAGAGAAACGAGCCGCCGTAGGTGTCGCTCGCCAGGGGCCAGCCGGCGGTATGTACCACCAGGCCCGGGACGTGTTTTTCGGGGGCGACTTCCCACAGCTCCTTCAGGCCGATGCCGTGCACCTGCGGATCGCGGCCTTCGCGCAAATCAAATTTGTCCTGCAGCATTTTGCCGAGATTGCCGCGGCATCCTTCGGCGAACAACGTGTACTTGGCGTGCAACTCCATGCCGGGCTGATAGCGAGCGCTGTGCTCGCCGTTCTTGCCGATGCCCATATCGCCGGTGGCAACGCCGATCACGTTGCCCTTGTCGTCGAACAGCACTTCGGCCGCGGCGAAGCCGGGATAGATTTCCACTCCGAGTTCTTCGGCCTTAGCGCCCAACCAGCGACAGACATTGGCCAGGCTGACGATGTAATAGCCGTGATTCTGGAAGCAGGCGGGCAGCATCCAGCCCGGCACCTGCGTGGAGCCGCCTTCGGACAAGAACAGGAAGCGGTCTTCCGTCACCGGCTGCAGCAGCGGCGCGCCCAGTGCCTTCCAGTCCGGGATCAGTTCATCGAGCGCGATCGGATCCATCACCGCGCCGGAGAGGATATGAGCGCCGACTTCCGATCCTTTTTCCACCACGCACACCGACACTTCATGGTTTTTACCGGCTGCCAGTTGTTTGAGGCGAATGGCGGCCGCCAGGCCGGCGGGGCCGGCGCCGACGATCACCACGTCGTATTGCATTGATTCGCGTTGGCTCATGGGGCGATTTTTGGATGATTTTGAGGCAAGCTGCCACGAGTCGCTATTATAGGCGGGACGGCAGCCGGCTTCCTTTCGCCGGGACCGATTCGAAACTCTTTTCGACAAGCGCACGAGCAAAAAAATGGAACGAATCTGGCTGGGATTTCTCGCCGTGGGAGTGGGTTCGGCAATCGGCGGCTGGACACGTTGGGGCCTCTCGGTTTGGCTGAATCCGCGCCACCCTTACTTCATGTTCGGCACCTTTGCCGCCAATGCGATTGGCGGATTCCTGGTAGGACTTGCGGTGGGTCATTTTTCGCGGCTCCCGCAATTGGCGCCGGAATGGCGGCTGCTGATCATCACCGGCATTCTCGGCGGCCTTACGACTTTTTCATCTTATTCGGCCGAGGTAGTGACCTTGCTGGAGAGAGGAGAACTGGGCTGGGCAGCAGCCGTGGCCGCATCGCACCTGGCGGTTTCGTTTCTGCTCACCGCCGCCGGCATCTGGCTCTATCGGGTGTACCTGAGCTAGCCGCCGGGACGATCAATGCTCGGCGTGCTCAAGGCCGCTATTGAGCAGTGCACGCGCTTCGAAAATGACCTCCGAAGCAGTGAGTCCGCGCGGCGCCATGCCGTGATCGATGGCGGCGTCGGCCGCCGCGCCGTGCAGGTAAACGGAAAGTGCCGCAGCCTGAAATGGCGGTAGCCCCTGCGCCAGAAATGCCGCGATCATGCCGGCCAGTGCGTCTCCCATGCCGCCCGATGCCATGCCGGGATTGCCGCTGGTATTGATGGCGATTTCACCCGCCGGATTGGCGATGACGGTGCCGGCTCCCTTCAATACCGCGATGGCCTGCCAGCGCGAGGCTATTTTTTGTGCCGCCCCGATCCGGTCGCCTTGCACCGCAGCGACCTCGCATTGCAGCAGTCGTGCCGCTTCTCCCGGGTGCGGGGTCAGCACCAGATTCACCGGGTCGCGATTCGGTGCCGGCTTCGCTTCCGGAAAACAGGCCGCAATGCTGGGATTGGAGGTAAATAGCGCAAGGGCATCGGCATCGATGACCGCGGGCTTGCCGCTATTCAAGACCGCGTGCAACGCGGTGGCTACGATGCCGCCATCGCCCATGCCCATGCCAATGGCGAAGGCGCTGACGTTTTCATCTTTCGCCAGCAATTTGGGATCCTGCATCATGATTTCCGGATGCAAGGGATCGAAGGGCACCTTGTCGCCGCCCAGCAGGCCGAGTGAGACCTTCCCCGGCCCCATGTGCAAGGCTGCGCGAGCGGCCAGGATCGCGGCGCCGACCATGCCCTCCGCACCGCCGATGATGCCGACGCGTCCAAAGGTGCCCTTGTGTGCATTGATGTTGCGCGCCGGAATCAATTCCTGCAGCAAATCGGCGGAAAGGAGTTGCATCGGCGCCATGGGGAGGGAAAGCCCCAGCGATTCGATGCTGACCTCGCCTGCCAGTTCGAGGCCGGCGCCGGTGTGCAGTCCGGGCTTGTCGCCCAGAAAAGTGATGGTGTGGCTGGCGGCGATGGTGGGTTCAAATGCGCCGCCGGTGTCGGCGTCGAGACCGCTCGGCACATCCAATGCCAAGACAGGTATTCCACGGTCGTGATGCAGCCCGTTGATGCCGCGCATGGTTTCCGCAAAATGGCCGGACGGCGCTCGCGCGAGGCCGATGCCGAACAGTCCGTCGATGACCATATCGCATTCGGCGGCGTACGTTTTTGCCTGGGTCCAGTCGCCAAATTGCGTGCCGCCGGCCTTGCGAAACGTCGCGCGGGCACGCTTGGCGGCAGGGTCGGTCGAGTCGCCGCTACCCGGCGAGAGTACCGCTACCTGACATTTCGCGGCCGACAGGGCGACAGCGGCGACCCAGGCGTCTCCGCCGTTATTGCCGGGGCCGGCAGCCACCAGGACCCGGCGGCTCCTTGCTTTGCGGGATTTCAGGATGGCCAGGGCGAACTCGGCTGCGCGCGCGCCGGCCAGTTCCATCAACGAGTTGGATGGCTTCTCACGGGCGCGTACTTGCTCGATATGCCGCAATTGTTGGGACGAATACAGCAGGGAGGGCATGAAGTGTCGGGGAATGGTGGCAAATGGTCAAAAAGCGTTGCAAGAATGCCGGACGGCAACGGCGCACGTCGCCGGCAAGGGGGAACTTTCCCGCCCTGTTTCGGTCACACCAGCGTCCGGATTTCCACGAAATTTCGCGGTTCGGGTCCGGCAATGCGATTTCCACCCAGACGAGGCAGCGATGACAGACTTGACGTTTATAATACCTGACGCAGCGCTGGCCCACCGACCGCATTCGGCGGCGAGGAGGCCGGCGAAGCCGGTCGAGGTTCCCAAGGCGGCCGGCGAGCAGGGAAAGGCATTGATGAGCGATCGGGAAATCGATCAGCAGCTGGTCCAGCGGGTGCAGGCAGGCGACAAGAAGGCCTTTGAATTGCTGGTGTTGAAGTACCAGCACAAAGTGGAGCGCTTGTTGTCGCGAATTGTTCGCGACTCTGCCGAAGTGGAAGACGTCACCCAGGAATCGTTTATCAAGGCCTACCGTGCCTTGGCCAATTTTCGCGGTGACAGTGCGTTTTACACTTGGCTATACCGTATTGCGATCAATACCGCCAAGAATTACCTGGTGACCCAGGGGCGGCGAGCTCCCACCTCGACGGCGTTCGACGCGGAAGAGGCAGAAGGATTTGAAGAAGCATCCGGCTTGCGCGATATCGCCACACCGGAAGCGGAATTGATGTCGAAGCAAATCGGTGAAATCGTCAATCGGACCATCGACGCGCTGCCGGAGGAATTGCGGACCGCAATTACCCTGCGCGAGATCGACGGCCTGAGCTATGAGGAAATCGCCACGATCATGGATTGCCCGATCGGTACGGTACGGTCACGGATTTTCCGGGCGCGCGATGCGGTCGCCGAGCAATTGCGGCCACAACTCGGCACGACCAAAGACAGGAGATGGTGAAATGAACGAAAAGTTGTCTTCGCTGGTGGATGGCGAGCTGCCGGCCGCCGATGCGGTGTCGGCGATCAAGAGCCTGGGTAACAACGAGGCCGCCCGCCGCGATTGGTGCACCTGTCACGTGATCGGCGAAGCGATGCGCGGCGAGTCGCCCGTTCGTCTTTGCGATACCGAAGCGATCTTCGTCCGCCTCGCGGCGGAGCCGACGATTCTGGCTCCCGCCGGGGCGCGGCCGCAAGCGGTGGTCGGCAAGAACGCGCGCATGGCCCTGGCGATGGCGGCGTCGGTCGTCACGGTTTCAGCGATCAGCGTGATCGCATTCCGCCAGCAGGGTGCGCCCGAAGCTCCGGCGCAATTGGTTTCGCAGGTGGCGCCGCAACCCATGTCGGCGGCGCCTGGTGCCGCTACGCCGGTGCAGGTGAACGACTATCTCGCCATTCACCGGCAGTTCGCGCGTTCCGGCGGATTGCAGGAAGCATCGTTCAATCGTGCCGGCAAGGCCGCAGGTCGTTAGGCGGATGAGATTCACCCAACTCGTTGCCGGGGCTGTTTTTGCGTGCGGCTTGGGGGCTGGCGCGACGGCGATGGCCGCGCCCCCCGACAACGCCGCGGAGTGGCTGGCGCGGGTGATCAAATCGGCGCGCGAGCTTCCCTACCAGGGCGTATTCGTGCACCAGACCGCCGACAGCATGGCGATATCGCGTATTGCGCATCGCATGGAGCAGGGCGTCGAACAGGAGAAAATCGAGGCGTTGACGGGACCACCGATGGAAATGGTCCGCCGCAACGATGAGTTGATCTGCTACCAGCCGGCCGCCAAGCTGGCGCGAGTAGAGCGGCGCGCGGCGGGACGTTTTTTCCCCTCGCTGGTTACCGGCGACCCGAAAGCGATCGCGGAACTCTACCGTTTGAGGTTGGGCCCGGTGGAGCGTATCGCCGGTCTGGATTGCCAGTGGCTGGTGCTGGAGCCGCGCGATGCCATGCGCTATCTTCAGCAGCTGTGCGCGGAACTCAATACCGGCCTGCTGCTGGGCGCCCGCACCGTCAACGAACGCGGCATGTTGACCGAGCAATTCCTGTTCACCCAGCTCGATTTGACGCACCCGGTCAGCCGCGAGGCGACGCGTTCTCGATACGAGCAGGCGGTCGGCTGGCTGCGCGAGGCTCCGCTGGCGCCGCAAGTCGCCAATGCGGACTCCCGCTGGAAATTCGGGAACTTACCGGCGGGTTTCCGGAAAGTCATGGAAATGGTGCGCTCGCTTACCGGCCGGCCGCAGCCGGTCACGCATTTTGTGTACTCGGACGGTCTGTCCAATGTATCCATCTTTGCCGAGCCCGCTGTCGGCACGGAACGCATTTCCGCGTTTGGCGCGAGCGACGATACACCGGCAACCTACGCGGTGCGATCGATCGCCGACTTCCATGTCACGGTGTTGGGTGAGGTGCCCCTGACGACGGTGCAGACGATTGCCGACGGTATCAGCCGGCCCTTGAAATAGTGCGCTCCGCCACCATCTGTTGGGGCGTGATTTTTGCTACGTAACGGAGACAACATGAAACAAAGCAAGACCCTTTATTTGTCCTGGATTTCTGCTGCCTGGCTGATGGCCGCGTTGGTTCTTTCCGGAACCGCTGCCGCCCAGGGCAAGTCGCTGCCTGACTTTACCGAGCTGGTCGATAAGTACGGTGCCGCCGTGGTCAACGTGAGCACCAAGACCCGCCAGCGGCCCAATAGTCCGTTCCAGTTCCAGTTCCCGCAAGGGCCGCAGGACGAAAACGATCCGTTTTTCGAATTCTTCAAGCGCTTCTCACCACCGGAAGCGACGCCGAACACACCGCGCCGCAATAGCCCGCGTCGCGCTCCCCGCCAACAGGACGAAGATGCGCCCTTGCGCAATCTTGGCCAGGGTTCGGGATTCATTCTCAGCAGCGACGGCTATGTCATCACCAATGCTCACGTGGTCGCCAATGCCGACGAAGTCACCGTGACCATGACTGACAAGAGCCAATTCAAGGCCAAGGTAATCGGTGCCGACGAACGTACCGATATTGCAGTCCTGAAGATCGACGCCAGCGGCCTGCCCAAGGTGAACGTCGGCGATTCCGACAAATTGAAGGTGGGCGAATGGGTGCTGGCGATCGGTTCGCCGTTCGGCTTCGAAAATACCGTGACCGCCGGCATCGTCAGCGCCAAGGCGCGCGACACCGGGGAAGCGCTGACGCCCTTCATCCAGACCGACGCTGCGGTGAACCCCGGCAACTCCGGCGGGCCTCTGTTCAACCTGAGAGGTGAAGTGGTCGGCGTCAATTCGCAGATTTACAGCGGCACCGGCGGCTACCTGGGCATCTCGTTCGCGATCCCGGTCAACATTGCCATGGATACCGCTAACCAGTTGATGAAAAAGGGCCACGTCAACCGCAGCCGCATCGGTGTGCTGATCGGCGCCGTCGACAAGGATCTGGCCGAGTCGCTGGGATTGCCGACCGCCAAGGGCGCTTTGGTGAGCGAGGTGATCAAGGACGGTCCGGCAGAAAAGGCCGGCCTCAAGGAGCAGGACATCATCCTGCGCGTCAACGGCAAAGTGATGGACAGCAATCCCGATGTGGTGCGCACCATTGCCGCGTTCCCGCCCGGTTCCAAAGTCGTGCTTTCGCTGTGGCGCAACGGCACCACGCGTGAGATTACCGTGACCACGGACGAGGCCCCGGACGACAACAAGACCGTGAAAAAGGTCGATCGCAAGGACAAGAAGGACGGCAAGAAGGAAGCAACGCCGAATCGAATCGGCCTCGTCGTCAGCGACCTGACCGCCGACGACAAGAAGGAACTGGAAGTCGCCCAGGGTGTGGTGGTGGATGACGTCGAAGGTGTGGCCGAGCAGGCCGGTATCAAGCCGGGCGATGTGATTCTCGCCGTCAAGACCACCGAGGTGAAATCCGCGGCGCAATTCAACGAACTGATTGCCAAGCTGGAAGCCAAGAAGCCGGTGGCCTTGTCGGTAAAGCGCGGCAAGAATACCCGCTACGTCGTCGTCAAGGTGGAAAAGTGACCCTGTGACGACCTTGACGGTTTTGTCCCGCACGTATTGCCATTTGTGCGACGACATGATGGCGGCCCTGAGCAATTTTCAGGGCCGTTTTTCATTCGAAGTAGAAGTGGTCGACGTTGACGCCGATCCTGCCCTGACCGAGCGGTGGGGCGACAAGGTTCCGGTGCTGCTTGCGGGCGGAAAAGAGCTTTGCCACTACTTTCTGGACGAGCCAAAATTACTCGCGTATCTAGGCTCTATAGAGTAAAATAGCGGGCTAACCAAGGCTTGACCACAAGGGCACTAACGGTGCCCTTATTTTCGTCTGACGCATGAATCACATCCGCAATTTCTCCATCATCGCCCACATCGACCACGGCAAATCGACCTTGGCGGACCGCATCATCGAGCGTTGCGGCGGCCTCTCCTCGCGCGAGATGGAGGCGCAGGTGCTCGATTCGATGGATCTGGAACGCGAGCGCGGCATCACCATCAAGGCGCAGACGGCGGCCCTGACCTATACCGCGCGCGATGGACAGGTGTACGAGCTCAACCTGATCGATACCCCCGGCCACGTCGACTTTTCCTACGAGGTG
>CAZCKI010000099.1:7158-9236 GCA_964498815.1 uncultured Burkholderiales bacterium | reverse complement strand
ATGCAGAGATAGCCATGGTTCCTCACCTGACAACCTCCCTGACCGGCCCGCTTCTGGAGCTGGAAAAGAAAATCCTCGACAGCATGCCCGCCATCGAGCGCTGGTTCCGCACCCAGTGGAATGAGAACCAGCTGCCGTTCTATTCCTCGGTCGATTTGCGCAATTCCGGTTTCAAGCTGGCGCCGGTCGACACCAACCTGTTTCCGGGCGGTTTCAATAACCTGAATCCGGCGTTCCTGCCGCTGTGCGTGCACGCGGCCATGTCCGCCGTGCAAAAAATCTGCCCGGACAAGCAGCGCTTCCTGCTGATCCCGGAAAACCACACGCGCAATCTCTTTTATCTCACCAACGTCGCCGCCATCCAGAAGATCCTCAGCCAGGCCGGCCTCGAGGTGCGTGTGGGCTCGCTACTGCCGGAAATCACCGCGCCGACCGCGCTCGACCTGCCCAATGGCGAGAAGCTCACGCTGGAACCGATCCGCCGCAACGGCAATCGCCTCGGCCTGGACGGCTTCGATCCCTGCGCCATCCTGCTCAACAATGATTTGTCTGCGGGCGTGCCGAATCTGCTGAAGAATCTGGAACAGCCGGTGGTTCCACCGCTGTACGCCGGCTGGACCACGCGCCGCAAGACCCTGCATTTCCACGCCTACGATCGCGTGGCGGAAGATTTCGCCAAGATCATCGGCATCGACCCCTGGTTCATCAATCCCGTGTTCAGCCAGTGCGGCAAGGTCAATTTCAGCGCGAGCGAAGGCGAAGACTGCCTCGCCGCCAACGTCGAGGCGGTGCTGAAGGAAACGCAGGCCAAGTACAGCGAGTACGGCATCACCGAAAAGCCGTTCGTGATCGTCAAGGCCGATGCCGGCACCTATGGCATGGGCATCCTCACCGCGCGCTCGCCCGACGACGTGCGCGGATTGAACCGCAAGGAACGCAACAAGATGGCGGTGGTGAAGGAAGGCCTGGAGGTGAACGAAGTCATCGTGCAGGAAGGCGTGCACACCTTCGAACAGGTCAACGGCGCCGTTGCCGAGCCGGTGGTGTACATGATCGACCAGTATGTGGTCGGCGGTTTCTATCGCGTCAACACCGATCGCGGCGTGGATGAAAACCTGAATTCGCGCGGCATGTCGTTCGTGCCGCTCGCCTTCGAAACCGACTGCCACACCCCCGATTGCACCGGCGCCCCCGATGCGCCGCCGAACCGCTTCTACACCTACGGTGTGGTGGCGCGGCTCGCGATGCTGGCGGCGGCCAAGGAACTGGAGCAATTGGCGGAGACCTACGACGCACCACCCGTGGCGGCTGCACCCAGCGCCCCGCTGCGCTTGATTACGCCGGTCGCGGCCGAGTAACGCCGTGCGCATCGCCTTTATCGTCGACCCGCTGGCCGGCCTTAAGGCTTATAAGGATTCCTCCGTCTTCATGATGCGCGAGGCGGTCAAGCGCGGGCACGAGGTCCATGCCTTCGAAGCCGGGGCGCTATTCTCCTCGGGCGCGGTCAGCGCCGATTCGGTTGAGCTCGCCGTCCACGAAGACAACGACCACTGGTACGACATCAAGGCCGGCGGCACCCATCCGCTGACTTTTTTCGACGCGGTGCTGATGCGCAAGGACCCACCGTTCGACCAGGAATATTTGTATTCAACCCTGCTGCTCAGCCTCGCCGAAAAACAGGGGGCCCGCATCATCAATCGCGCCGGCGCGCTGCGCGATTACAACGAGAAGCTGGCGATCCTCAAGTTTTCGCAGTTCACGGCCCCCACCCTGGTGAGCGCCGAAATGGGCCGCATCCACGCCTTCATCGACGAACACCGCGACGCAATCCTGAAAAAACTCGACGGCATGGGCGGCACCTCGATCTTCCGCGTGCGCGCCGACGACCCCAACCGCAACGCCATCGTCGAGGTGCAAACGCAGCTCGGCACCGCCAGCGTGATGGCGCAAAAGTATCTGCCGGCGATTTCCGCGGGCGACAAGCGCGTGCTGGTGATCGACGGCAAGGTGGCGCCGCAGTGCCTGGCGCGCATCCCCAAGGCGGGCGAAACGCGCGGCAACCTGGCAGCAGGCGGCAA
>CAZCKI010000099.1:0-7148 GCA_964498815.1 uncultured Burkholderiales bacterium | reverse complement strand
AACAGCCGATCACGGCTCGCGACCGCGAGATTGCCGAAACGCTCGGACCGCAACTGAAGGCCGACGGCCTTACCATCGTCGGCCTCGACATCATCGGCGACTGTCTCACCGAAGTGAACGTGACTTCGCCTACCTGCATGGTGGAAATTTTCCAGCAAAGCGGTTGCAACGTGGCTGCCATGGTGCTCGACGCGATCGAGGCCGGCCGCAACTGAGGTTCGGCCGGGCCGGTGCCGCCGGCTACCTCACTGCAGCGATTTGATCTTGTCCAGCTTGGCCGCGTACAGGTCGCGGTCGCTGCGCGTCGGGCTGAATTCAACGGCGATATCGAGATGGCTGCGCGCCTGGCCGACCTCGCCCAAGCGCAGGTGCGCGATCGCCAGCCAGAAGTGAAATTCGTGGTTATACGGATCGCGGCGCAATTCCTTTTCGAAATCGGCGCGCGCCACGCGAAAATCGCCCTTCTTCATGGCCTCCATGCCGAGATTGAAGTAGTGGTAGGGCGGATTCGGTTGCATCAGGTCGAGCTTGGCTTCCAGCGTTCTCGATTCCTCGGCACGGCCCTGCTCGTCCAGCACCACCACCAGGTTGGTCATCGCTTTGGTTTCGTGCGGATCGCGTTCCAGCACGTGCCGCAGTACTTTTTCCGCCGCATCGAGCTGGCCGTGACGGCGATAGATGACGCCGAGGGTAACGTAGGACGCCAGCAGGTAGGGATCCTGGCGAATGCCTTCGCGCGCCCACCAATAGGCGTCGTCGAGCTGGCCCCGCACCAGCGACTCGACGGCGCGATTGTTCATGTACAACGCGATGACGGTGTTTTCGTCGAGCGGCAGAGTGCGCAGGTGGCGCGATTCGTCGGGGGGCACGAAGTCGATCGTCAACAGGGCGATTTCGTCCTTGTCGGCGCGCGGGCCCGGCTGCGAATGCGCCAATGTCAGGTTGACGTGGCCGACCGACAGGTGCATGCCGCCACCGCGGCTCCAGGTCTCGTCCATCATCACGTTCTGGTAGCGCACGCCCAGGCCCATTTCGCGCGCGAAGGCGGCTGTCATGATGACCAGCGACAGGCAGTTACCAGAACGATCGCGAAATGCCTGCGACGCATTGCGGGTGACCGCGGAATCGTATTCGACCTTGAGTTGGTTCTTGTCGTAGAGCGCGTCGATCAGGGCCTGCTGCTGACCCTTGCTGCGCACTTGTGCGGCGATATCAGTGGCAACGTAGCGCTTCATTTCGTCGCTGACCGCGAACACGTCTTCGGCGCGAATGCGCTCCGACGGCGGGCTGAACGAGGAATCCTGGAACCATTGCGCGGACGAACCCCCGCCGGGCAGTGTGGAGCACGCGCTGAACAACAGCGACAGAAGGAGGATGACCGGTATCTTCATGCAGGGTCTCCCGAACAGGACCGAGGTATCTAGCTTACTCCGCTTCCGCCGGCACCGAGAAAGGCCCAATGGAGGCCGCTGGGTGGGGCCCATTTGGAGCGTGAGAGGCGTGAGGAGAGAGGTGTTAGGAGGCGTAGCGATGGGCACCTCTCCTCACCCCTCACTCCTCACCCGCTGATAAATACCCGGTCGAAATCGGCGCAGCGTTCGGCGAAATCGGCCAGGGTCACCATCCGGTTCACCCCGTCGGCGGACAGGCACAAATCGATCGGCCCGCCCTTCTTCGCCAGGTTGGGGGGCATCAGCAGCATTTCCGGCTGGCGCTGCGCTTCGTTGGCCGCAATGCGGAACGCCTGCACGTATTTCGAACTGGTGCGGTTCTTCAGGTCCGCCGAGCGCACCGCCGCCGGCTGCGGGACCCCCGGCAACATTTCCACGCTGGCGATGACGTAGCCATCCGGCTCTTCGAGCAATTCGCGCACCACCACCAGGTGCCAGCCGCCTTGCGCGCCGATCTTGATGCCGAGCAGCCGGCCGACGGCCACGCCGCGTGCCGATTGGGTCGGGCGCAACAAACGCAGCTGGTTGCGGGTTTCGTCGACGATCTTCCAGTTTTCCGTCGCGAAATTGAATTCGTTGGTGCGGCCGGCGATGGTTGTTTGCGAGACCTTGCCGAACAGCTTGATATCGTTGAGTTCCTGCCGCGTCAGTTCGCGCTTGGCGCCGGGCTGCTCGAAGGGATTTCCGTGCAGGTAGAAATGCGTTTGCGCCAGCCCAAATGCCAGTGTCGCATCGGCGGCGTCGGGTACGGTTGTTGCCGTGGCCGGCGGCGCGCCTTCGCACCAGAGCAGATGCAAACGGGTCAGTTGTGTGCAGGCGTCGGCAGCACTCCAGTCGGCCGGCAGGTCCAGCTTGCCCGGTTCCTCGCCCTCCATGAGCTTCTTGATGCGCCGTCGCAGCGAGCGCGACAGCTCCAGGAGGTCGAGCACCCGCACCGTCTCGTCCGGACCCACGTTGGCGTGGAATTCGGCGCCGGTATCGGCGGTGAGATCGATGACGCAGTGCGGTCCCGGTGAGGTGGTGGCCACCATCACATTGACCTTGTGGATAAAGCGTTGCAGCACTGCTTCGATGAAATCGATTTGCCGCGCGGACAAGGCGTAGCAGTTGGCAAGCTGCCACAGCAGCACGCCGGCATAGGCTTGCTGTACGCTCGAAACGCCGTCGAGCGAGCCGACCGAGTCCTTGACGCGCTTGTCGGCGAGACCGCGCCGCTCGGCTTCCAGCCACAAGCCGTGCAGACGCGTCCACAAGGCGCTGTCGAAGGGCCGGTAGACGATGGTCGCCAGCATCATTTGCAGGCCGATGTAGCGAACGCTGCGTTGCAGGATGAGTGTGGCGTGCACCGCCAGCGGGCTATCCTCGCCATCGGCATCGCTCCAGCAACGGCGATAGCCCGCTTCCATTTCCGCCACCATTTCGCGCGCCTGCGTAAGGATCGCGTATTCGCCGGTGGCGAGCGGAATACTCTTGCCGGCCAGACGGGCGCGCTGTTGCGTCACCAGGTAGGAAACGTTGTCGCGCAGCAATTCGAGACAGGTCAGGCGGTCCAGCGGGACAAACGATTCGCTGCCGTTCATATGACGCAGCGCGTCACGCAGCATTTGCTGCGCCTGGCTCACATTGGTGAGCGGAATGGATTTGAACCAGGCTTTGCAGCCTCGCGCATCGCTAAAGAACATGGTCGCGGATTGATTCGTGCCGGTCACCAACGCTGACATTTTGGACTCCAAGGTCCCGCCTCTGACTACCCTACCGCGGAATCTGCGTTCCGTCAGCTTGCTGCGAATGCGGTTCGAACTGCCGCACGCCAGTCGATCGAATCGGCCGGACGATGCGGCAACGATATGGTAGCAGCTTGTGCTTGCGAACTTGAAAGCGCCCAAACCGGTTTCGGATAAGCGGCATCGTCGGCGTAGCGCGGAATGACGTGCCAGTGCAGGTGCGGGGTCATGTTGCCGAGACTGGCAAGGTTCATTTTTACCGGCGAAAGCGTATTCCGCAGCACGCCTTCCAGCCGATAAACGGCAGCCATGAAGGTGTCGCGATCCGGCGACATAAGATCGGTCACTTCCTTGACGTGGGCGTTCCAGATCACCCGGCAGAAACCGGGATAGAGTTTCGCCTCATCGCCCGGCACCGCGACCACCCGGAAACGGTCTGCGCGAAACAGCACTTCGCCGCCATCGCCGTCGCAGAATTCGCAGCCGGCCTTGGTCGTCATTGCAGCGGGATCGGTGCGAAGCCGGCCGGCACGGTACCTGCATTGCTGACCACCGCAGGTACACCGTTTGCCTTCATGAGCCAGACGGTGAGCGACCCGTTCGGCAGGCGCCAGACCACATCGAAAATGCCATCGCCGTCGAAATCGCCACTGGCGTAATAGGTCCAGGTCGGATCGGCCACCGGCAGATTAATCGTGGTGCTCACCACCACCAGTGAGCTCGCCGTACAGGAGGCGTTCTGGTCGTCCGGTGCGCCCGCGTACGGCGGCAGCGTGAGCCCATTGGCGTTCAGCGACAGCAATTTGGTATTGCCGGCGGCGTCGCGGATCAGCACGTCGCCGCGCTGGTTGCCGGTGAAATCGGCAAATTTCAGCACGGTGAATCCGCTCGGCACGGTGCCGGCGGAGAGATTGGCGCAGGTGCGGTTCGGCGTCGCCATCAGCGCTTTCAACTGATTGGCGGGGCTCAGGTACAGCATATCGGCGGCACCGTCGTTGTTGAGATCGAGCGCGCCGAGCAAGCGCCAGTCAAGCGGCGCGCCGCCGCGCTTTCTCACCTGCGTGACATTGGGGCCGGACGTATTGGGAGCACCGGCGGTGAACCAGATGTAGGAAACGCCGGTGTCCGGCGAATCGGCCACCACGTAGCGCCACACCAGGTCACCGAAACCGTCGCCATCGAGGTCGCCGACCGCTTGCACGTCCCAGACGCGTTTTACGCTGCGGACCAGTCTCTGCTGATTCGAGTCAAAATCCAGCCACGTCGATGCGTCACCAAAATCGCCGGGGGTCGCGGTATCCTGAAACAACAAGTCGGATTTGCCGTTCCAGTTGAGATCGCTTGTTCCCAGGATGCGATAGCCGCTACCCGGATCGCCGATCGGCGTAAAGGTGAATGTGCTGTTGGCGAATCGGCCCGCCTGCATTTGTCCATTGCCATTGCGAATCACCAATTGGCTCTTGCCCTGGCCGTCGAAATCGATGCCGCCACGCTTGGAAGGCGGCAGGGGCGGGCCAGTGGGAGCGGCAGCCGTGGCGAGAAACATGCCGCGTCCAAAGGTTGCGGCAATCAGCGTCTGGCTGTCGTACCAGAACAGTTCGCGCACGCGTACGCCAGACGGCCCGTCGGTAGTGGTACTCCAGGTCGCGCCACCGTCCTGGCTGGTGTACACGCCGTTGGCTGCACCAACATAGAGCCAATTACTTTGTGTGGGGTGGCGTTTGATGTCGTACAGCGTAATCGCCGGGAGATTGCTGGTAAGGCTATGCCAGGACGTGCCACCGTCGGTCGTTTCCCAAAGGCGATTGGTCGAAAAACCCGAATACACTACCCAGACGCGATTCGGGTTGGTCGGGTCGATGGTAATTCTGGTCACAGTCGATGTCGGCAAATTGCTGGTTGAAACCAATTGCCAGGTGGGGGCTACCGCCAAGCCGTTGATGGTCTTGTAAACATATCCGCCTTGTCCGCCGGTCGAGGTCGCCCCGTTGACACCCACCCATATCACGTTGGAATTGCTTTCCTGAACCGCAATGGCGTTGATGTAAGGACGGCTGTTGCCCGCCAAGGTAATCGGCGATTTGATCGAAGTCCACGTCGGTGGCGTTGCCTGAACATTGGTGGTGACCCACAGCGAGGCAGCTCCGACCAGCATGCGATTTCGGTCGTTCGGATCCAGGATGAACGGCGAAATGAAATTGGTCTGTTCCGTGGCATTGGCGCCGCAATAGGTGTTACCGCCCTCGGACTTCTTGCCTTCGGTGATGCCGCTGCAGATATATTGACGGCTACCGAGGCCGATGGTGCGGTGGATCGATGCGTACACATACTCGCCATACAAGGTGTTATCGCTCACCGGATCGACGGCCACAAAACCACCATCACCGCCGGCAAACCTGTCCCAATTGGTTCCCGACACTTGGTAGATGGTCCCATTGTCTTGTGTACCGCCGATCACCATCCCGCCGGCACTGCGCTTGCCGGCGCCGCCGTAAAACTGGGTCACGCCAAGGCTGTTGTTCAAATTCACCCAGGACGAAGTGGTGTTGGCGTCGGCTGTGAGGATATTGGTGGAACGATACAAGCCGCCGTCGTTGCCGAAATACACCACCTGATTTGCCGGACTGTAGTCCGGCGCCGCGACAATCGTGTGATGATCTGCATGCGGCTGGGTGAGCCCGGGTCCGGCAAATTGCCAGGTGCTGATTTTTATAAACGACGCGCCGGAATCGATGGAGCGGTAGAGGTCCAGGCCGCCCACGACGATGTTGGCATCGTTTACCGGATCGACCCAGATGGTGTTCGCATACGAACCCTGAGTACCCAAGTGTGCAGGATTGGAAACGAGCGCCCAGGTTTGGCCGCCATCGGTCGTGCGCCAGAGTTCGCCGCTGCTGTGGTCCAGCGAAACGTAGGCCATGCCGGGCGTGGCCTTCGAGTAGGCAAGCTCAGCCCGCGGTTGCAGGGTCAATGTCGGCGCCAGCAATTGAATCGACGGCTGCCACGTTGCGCCGGCATCGCGCGAAAAATACACATACCCATCCACACCGCTCGCCAACGCATTGTTGGTGGAGTTTGGATCGAATTTCACATCCAGCATCGCTGGCAAGGCAATCGTTCCGCCGGTAACTGCTGCTGGCGTGCCGACCAGCACCTTGGTCCAGCTGACGCCCGCATTAACGGAACGATAGAGACCACCATTGTTTGCTGCAAGAACAATGCTGGGATTTGCCGGACTTACGGCAATTCTGTTGACATAGACCCAATCGGCGCTCACCGAAGTGGAAGTCGCGGACAGAAACGTCCAGGTAAGTCCGCTGTCGAGGCTCTTGAACATGCCGATGCCGTTAAACCCTTGAAAGCTCTCGCCGGTTCCCGCGTAAATGACATCGGGATTGCCCGGCGTCAATGCCATTGCGGCAAAGGCGATATTACTGAGCAAGTCCGTCACCGGCGAAAACGATTGGCCGCCATTCGTCGATATCCAGATACCGCCGGTGACAGACGCGACCAGAATGCGGCTGGCATTGCGCGGATCGATCGCGACCGAGCGAACGCGACCGCCGATATTTCCCGGCCCCAGAAACGTCCAGCTGGTTGGCGAGACGCCGGCGGCCGTGAGTTTCGCTCGTAACGACGAATCGGTATCGCCGCTCTTGGCGGCCATCAGCTTTCGCGCGGCATCAGCGGCCAGGATTTGCTCCGTGCTCGGCTGATTGCCGTTGTCGTCTGCGTCCCACAGCAGGTTAAATTCTTTCGCAGCCGGCCGCACCGACTTGCGATTGGGCGCGCGAAACTTGTTGCGGTATTCGGCCATGATCTTGGCGCGCGCCTCGTAGGGCATCTTGCATACGCCTTCGTTGTCCGTTTTGCCGATTTCACGAAGCTGCGTCAACATGAGTTCTGGCAGCTGTAATTTGGCAGTGACTTCTGCGTCTGGCAGTATGTTTAGGCCGGCACAACGCACACTTTC
>CAZCKI010000098.1:0-9251 GCA_964498815.1 uncultured Burkholderiales bacterium | reverse complement strand
CCATTCGTAGTGCATGGTGTAGACGCAAGCGCCGGGCGGCACCAGCTGCGCGCTTTCCTGCATGGCGTGCGTCAGTTGTCCCACCAGCCAGGCATTGCGGTCGATCACGGTCATCGGCGATTGGCGACCGTACAGCATTCTCGACTTGCCGAAATTGCCGAGCATGTCGGAGTTCTTGGCAAAAGCCTTGCCGAGGATTTGCCCGGAAGAGGGCGCCGCCCCCAGGAAGATCAGCGCCAGCAGCGTGCCGACGGCGGTATTGCGCCATTGCAGCTTGGCGTACTTTTGCAGGGTGAGGATGCAATAGAAAAACAGCATCGGCATCACCGGGTACAAGAAGCGTGCGGTGTGATCGGGAAACGGCCAGATCAGGATCATGCCGGCGTAGAGCAACAGGTACACGGCGTCGAGCCGGCGCTCGATCAGGCGCGCAAACCAGACCGGCAGCGCCAGCACCGCCAACAGCAGCGCAGCCGGCAAGCTGGAGGGCTCCATGCCGATGTCGATATATTGCCGCCAGCCGATCCACATATTGTTGGCGTCTATCGCCAGCTTGTGGATCAGGCCCGGGATGTCGTTCAGCGGATAGGCCTCCGCCAGCAGGGAAGTGTAGGTCCACGGCCCGACGTAGATCCTGGCCTTGATCACTTCCCAGATCAGGTAGGGCACCACCGCCAGTGCGACCGCAAGCAGGCTGCGATTATTTTTGGTGCCCACCGCTTGCCAGAACAGGAACGCGACCAGCAGCGCGATCCCGGCAGTGCGCGTCAGGATGGCGAGCGACACCAGGATGCCGATGATGCAGACCTTGCGCACATCGCGCTCACCGGGCAATTCTTCGTAGTAGATGAGCGCCGCCATGGTGATGGCGAGGTAGAGCGGCTCGCTCAGCAACTCGACGTGCTGCAGCAGGGTGATCGGCAGCAGGAAGAACAGCAGGGCTGCCGTCATCACCAGCGCGAACGGCAGTCGCGTGGTGGCGAAGTAGCGAATCACCAGGCCCAGCGCCGCAACTTCGATCAGGGTTGACAACATGTGCGCGTACAGGATGTCGCCGGATTCGGTGCCGAGCATAGCCAGCAGCAGAGGGTACAGGGGCGGGAAGGTGCTGTGCTGGCTGATGAAGCCGGCGCTCTCGCGCAGGGCCTGCGACCAGGGCGAGAAGAAATCGACCAGCAACATATAGATGGCGTCGTCCGCGACCAACCCCACTACCTGCGTTTGCCAGGAAAAATCGGCCAGGAACCAGGCGGCCGCCAGCAGCACCAGCGCGGTGACGACCTTGGGCACGGTAATGCGTGCGCGAAGCGCCGCAGTCGAAAACATGTTATTTGGTCCTGGCAAGGGGATGAATGGCGAGGCCGTTGGCGAGCAAGGCCAAATAGTATTCGAGATCGTTCATGGTTTCCGAACCCAGCGCAAGTGGGTTGGCGCCCGCGCGGAGCATACAGCGCTGTACCTGCATCGGCAAGGTTGCCACCGTGCCGCCCGGTCGCACGCGCGGCCACGAGGCCGCCGGCCCCACCGCCGGCGGAAACCGGCGCAGGCCGTCGCTCTCGGCAAACAGCGCGCCGGCGTGCTGGACATGACAGGAGGAACAGGCGTACCCGTTCTGGCCGAGACGCCGCTGGAACCAGGCCTTGCCGGCTTCGAAATGCTCGATTGCTGCCGGGCCGGTTGCACGGATATTGAGCTTTTGACCGACCGATAGATTGCGCACGTAGGCGAGCAATGCGCCCATGCCGCCGGCCGGGGCGTATTCGGCGGGCGCCTCGCCGTGCGCGGTGCGGCAATCGTTGAGCGCTGCCTCCAGGGTAACGACCTTGTGCAGCTTCGCATCGAATTGCGGATACGCGACCGCCAGCCCCTTGCCGCCGTTGGCGAAACATTTGGCCATGGTGGCGCCGTCGGCAAACGGCCGCTCCCAGATCTTCCTGCCGATGGCGAGCACATCGGCAAAGTTGGTGGAGAATTCCGGTGTGAGGGGAAGCGCATCGACGCGCGGCACGTCGGCGGCGATGCCGGCCGCCCAATCGGCCGGCGAGCTGCCGGGCAGGCGTTTTTGCAGCAGCTTGACGAGCGCCGCGCGCTCCTGCTCCGGGCTGGTCGCCGCCCCGGCAGCCGATGCTGTGACCAGCATCGCAACGGCTGCCGCCCTACAAAGTTTCGAGATAGCGCGCAATCGATTCAATCTCGGCCTCGGTCAGGATGCGATGGCGCCGGTACGGCGGCATGATGGTGTCGGGGCGCAGGCTGTCCGCTTCCGCGATCGCCTGCACCAGCGCGGCGTGATCGGGAAATTTCTCCCGCACTCCTTCCAGTGGCGGGCCGATGGTCGCGGCACGCTTGGCGTTGTCCGTTGCGAGGCGATGGCAGGCCGTGCAGTTGCCTTTTTGCGGGTCCTGATAGAGCTTGCGTCCAGCCTCCGTAGTGTCCGCGGATTGCGCCCACACGGCGCAGGAGGCCGCGGCGAAGCAGATCGTGGGCATGACCCGCCGGCGCAGCGCTTTGCGCCGGGAATCGTCAGGGCCGATCGCGGTCGGGGCGCTCACGATCCGGTTTCTCCCCGGGCAGCAGCGGCCGATTTTTGTACGCGGCCTTGAATTCTCGCAGGCGTGCTTCGGCGCTGGACGACTCGTAAAAATCGCCGTCGCGGGCCTTGACGGCGATGTCGAGTTGCTCGACCGCGCCGATCAGGTTGCCGCGCCGGAAATACGCTTCGCCGATGGCGCGGTGCTGCGCCAGTTTCTTGCCCTTGCGTTCGTAGCCCTTGGCCGCGATCTCGTACAACTTGGCGTCGTCGGGAAGTGTCTTCAATTGCTCGACGGTGGTGGTCAGCGCGAGCTCATTCTGTCCGGCCTCAAACAGCGTTTCCAGGTAGCCGTACAGCAAGCCACGGTGTTCCGGGAAGGACTTCATGCCGGCGCGGTAGATGGCCAGCGCGTTGTCCCACTTGCGCTGGCCGGACTGGATTTGCGCGGCGAGATTTTCCACCCAGCTGTTGCGGGCGGCGGCTCCACGAACGGTGTCGAGCTCGCGCTCGGCCGCGCTGAAATTGCGTCCGCGCATCAGCGCCAGCGCCAGGCCGTACACATCGGCGCGGCTGCGCAGGATGGTGCGTTCGGCGATCACGGTGCGAAAGTAGGCGGCGGCCTCGCCCGAACTCATGCTCATCACCCGCAGCTTGGCGCGCGCCATCAGGTACTCTTCACTGTCGATGGCGGCGCGCTTGTCGGCGATCTGGTCGACGCGGGTCTGCATATCGGCGATGCGCTCGGTGGTCAGCGGGTGGCTGCGCAGATACTTGGGCGCACTGCCTTCGTTATGGCGATTTGCGCGCAACATGCGTTCAAAGAAGGCCGGCATGCCGCGCGCGTCGAAGCCGGCGCGCGACATGATCTGCAATCCCATCCGGTCGGCTTCACGTTCGAAATCCTGGCTGTAATCGAGTTGATTCTGGATGGCGAGCGCCTGCGTGCCGACGATGGCGGCCTCGGTTGCCTGCCCGGAACTGGAGGAATTGGAGCGCGCCGCCGCGATCGCCGCCAGCAGGCCGGCAATCGGAATCCAGGCCTTGTTTTTTTGTCCCTCGGCGCCGCGCGACTGGTGGCGTTGCAGCACGTGGGCAATTTCGTGGCCGACCACACTCGCCAATTCGGATTCGTTGGTGGTCGTCAACAACAGGCCGGAGTGGATACCGACGAATCCGCCCAGCAGCGAAAACGCGTTGATCGACTCATCGTCGATCATGAAAAACTCGAAATCGCGCCGGTTGTCGTTGGTGGCGCCGCGGCTGGCCGCGACCAGGCGATTGCCGAGCGAATTGATATAGTCGTTCAATTCGTAGTCGTCGATGTAGGACCGGTCGGCGCGAATCTCGATCATAATCCGCTTGCCGATGGTGCGTTCCTGCTGCTCGGAAATGGTGGCGTCGGAAGAATCGCCGAGATCGGGCAGCGACTGCGCTGCCGCGAGGGGTGCTGTCAGCAACTGACCGGCAACGCAGGCCAGCGCAATCGGTTTGCGCCAGTCGAAACGGGAGGTGGTCTGCAATTCGCTCAATTCGGAAGGTCGGCTAAGGTACGGCGTGGAAATTGCATCGCTAATAGGAGTCCTGCCCAGGCGGCGAGTTCCGCTGCCTTGTGGGAGAATTGTACCAACGGGAGTGGAAAGACGCGGTTATGAATGAATTGAACCATTTCGACGAGTCCGGCCAGGCGCATATGGTCGATGTCGGCGCCAAGGCCGAGACCGACCGGGTGGCGGTCGCCTGCGGCAGCATACGCATGCAGGCGGCGACCTTCGAGCGCATCCGCGCCGGCAACGCCGCCAAGGGCGATGTGCTGGGGGTGGCGCGCATCGCCGGCATCCAGGGCGCCAAACGCACGCCGGAATGGATACCGCTGGCCCACCCGATTGCGATCACCTCGGTCGCCGTGGAATTCCTGATGCACGAAGAGTCACATGCCATTGAATGCCGCGCCACGGTCAAGACGCGCGGGCGCACCGGCGTCGAAATGGAAGCCTTGACGGCGGTATCGGCCGCCCTGCTGACCATTTATGACATGGTCAAGGCGATCGATCGCGGCATGCAGATCGGCGACCTGCAATTGCTGGAAAAGCACGGCGGCCAATCCGGCGACTGGGTGCGCTCAGAACGGCAGTAGCGTTTTCGCAAGACCCAGCACGGCGCAGGCAAGGATGACGCGAATGACCCCGGTCTGAAAGCGGAACAGCACGGCGGTGGCGGCGACGGTAATGATGGCCGCAAACCAGTCGAAGCGCCCGCCGAACGGCGCTGCGCCGGTGGCAGCGGGCCACCAGACGTGCCAGGCAAAGAACAGCGCCAGATTGAGAATCACACCCACTACCGCGGCGGTAATGCCGCTCAGCGGCGCGGTGAACCTGAGCTGTCCATGCGTAGCTTCCACCACCGGCCCTCCGGCCAGGATGAAAACGAAGGACGGCAGGAAGGTAAAAAACGTGGCGATGGTCGCAGCGGCCGCACCCGCCAGCGCCAGGTTCGCGACACCGAATAGCTGCCCGTTCCAGCCACCCAGGTAGCCGACAAAGGTCACCACCATGATCAGGGGGCCGGGCGTGGTTTCGCCCAGTGCGAGGCCGTCCATCATTTGCGTGGCGCTCAGCCAGTGGAAATCCTCCACGGCACCTTGGAAGACATATGGCAATACCGCATAGGCGCCGCCGAAGGTCAGCAGTGCCGCTTTGGTAAAGAACCAGCCCATCTGCGCGGCCATGCCGTGCCAGCCCGAGTGCCAGACCAGCAACAGCATGATGGCCGCCCACAGGCCGACGCCGATGACCACGGTGCGCGCCAGCGCGCCCCAGCGAAAGCGTGCATGCGGCGGCGGCGGGGTGTTGTCATCGATCAGGGCGGCGCCGTAGTCCTTGGCCGTACCGGCGTGGCCACCGACGGCGAAGTAGCGTGGCGCCACGCGACCGCCGATCATGCCGGCCACGGCGGCGGCCGCGATGATGGCCGGAAACGGCAGGTCGAAAACGAAGATGGCGATAAAGGCGGCGGCCGCGATCGCCCACATCCAGATGTTTTTCAGCGCTCGCCCGCCGATGCGCCAGGCCGCGAACAACACGATCGCCGTGACGGCCGGCTTGATGCCGTACAACACGCCACTCACCAGCGGCAGGTTGCCGAAGGCCATGTAGATCCACGACAGACCGATCAGGATCAGCAGCGACGGCAGCACGAACAGCCCGCCGGCGACGATGCCGCCCCAGCTGCCGTGCATCAGCCAGCCGATGTAGGTGGCGAGCTGCTGCGCTTCCGGGCCGGGCAATACCATGCAGTAATTGAGTGCGTGCAGGAAGCGCCGTTCGGAAATCCAGTGCTTTTCCTCCACCAGCGCGCGATGCATGATGGCGATCTGGCCGGCCGGTCCGCCGAAGCTGATGAAACCCAGCTTCAGCCAGAACCGCAACGCTTCGGCAAACGGGACGGCGCTGTTCATGCGGCCTGGAACAGTTTGGCGTTGTGGACCTCTGCCCGCGCCGAGCGCAACCACGCATACAGCGCGTCGTAGACCGTCATGCCGTGGCGCAACATCTCCAGGTCGTCCGGGTATAGCGCCGACAGCCCCAGCGATACCGCCAGCAGGCCCGGCGATTGCGGCGACAGATCGAGGCACGCCGTGTCGGCGCCGCGCACGATGATGGCGAGATCGTGCAGGACCGGGTCGTCCAATTGAAAGTCGGTAAGCAACGCATCGAAACTGCACAGTTCGCCGCGATGGGTGAATTGCACCGCCGGCACGTCGTAGGCGATCGCCTGGTGCTGCGCGGCATAGGCGATCACCTCGCCGGACGGCACGTAGCGGAATTCTGCCAGCGGGTCGATAAAGCGCCGCACCAGCCAGGGGCAGGCGATGCGATCGATCTTGGGTCGCTCGCGTGTCACCCAAATGCTGGGGGCGTTGACGGCGGAGGGTACGCCGAGCGAAGGTTGCTTATACAAGGTGGGCCCGCCGCCCGCGGTCCAGGCTTCGATCCCGCCCTCCAGCGCGACACTATGCAACCCACCTGCGGACAGCGCCGCCGCGACGTTGCGGCTGATCTCGTGGCCGTGCACGCAATAGACCGCGATGTCGCGATGGCGCGGCAGGAATTTCAGCCAGTCGGCAACGGCGAACGGGTCGCGCCAGACGGCGCCCGCGATCATGCGCGGATCCTTATCGAAGGCTTCCTTGCGGCGCACGTCCAGAATCAGCGGCTGCTTCGCGGAGCCCAGTTGGGAAAGTAAATGTTGGGGGGAAATGCTTGCGGTGATGGTGTCCATGAAACTCCTCGGCAGGGGAGAAGAAACAGAGCTTGGACGGGACACCGTCTTGCGAACTTCGCGCCGGGAGCCTGTGTTTCCCCGGCCGCGTAGTGTATTCCGGATTGGTTGCGGCCGGCAAGTCCCCCCATTGAAGTCTGGTATATTTGGAGCCTCTAACATAAATAATGAAATGCGAGATGCGTTGCGGTCAGGACGCGATGGCTGCAAGGCGCGGGGCGACGCGGGGGCTGTATACCCCCGCTAGGCCTGCAACGCCGCAGAGGCGCGTCCTGACCGCAACCCGAAGGGACGTCGGCGTTTGGGGCGGCGCGCTGGAGGGCGGAGCAGGCTTCCGCGAAGCGGATGCGACCCCGGACGCGCGCCACTGGCTTGCCTGCGCTGCACACTGGCGAGGTGCGGCCGCGTCCGGCAAGCCGCGGTGTTGCGAACCCTTGCAAGGGATGACCCTTGCTGCGGTCTCGCGCCTTGCGCTGCACCCCAAACGCCTTAGTCGCATTCGTATTTCATTATGTTAGAGGCTCCTAGATTCCACGCAGACCGGAAATTCGCATGAACACCACTCACATCGACAAGGACCTGGACGTCAAGGGGCTCAATTGCCCGTTGCCGATCCTGCGCGCCAAAAAGGCGCTGGCCGACATGACCACCGGGCAGGTGCTGCGGGTGGTGGCGACCGACCCGGGGTCGGTCAAGGATTTCGCCGCATTCTGCCGGCAGACCGGCAATCCCCTGCTGTCCTCGACGGAAACGTCCGCCGATTTCACCTTCGTGATTTCCAAGCGATAGCCGCCGGGCTATCGGCCTTTGAATTCAGGCTTGCGCTTTTCCACAAAAGCGGTCACGCCTTCCCTGAAATCCTCGGTGCGCGCGCATTCCGCAAAGCGCGCGATTTCGTCGTCCAGATGCTGTTGGATCGGTGTCTGGAAGGACTGGTTGACGAGCAGTTTGGCGCGCGCATACGCCTGCGTCGGTCCGGCGGCGAGGCGCGCGGCCAATGCGGCAACTTCGCCCTCAAGCTGATCGTCCGGCACCACTCGGTTGATGAGGCCGCTGTCGCGAGCTTGCGCGGCACTCAAGGTGTCGGACAGCATGATCAGCTCCAGCGCCTTTTTCATGCCGACGATGCGCGGCAGGAAGAAAGTGCTGCCGCCGTCGGGAGATAGCCCGATGCGCGCATAGGCACTGGTGAAATGGGCGCTTTCCGCGGCGATGGCGAAGTCGCAGGCGAGCGCCAGCGAAAGGCCGGCGCCGGCGACGGCGCCGTGAATCTGCGCGATGACCGGAAACGGCAGCGTGCGGATGGCGATGATGGCCTCGTGCAGCGCATCGCCCAGCGGCTTGACCGCGTCGGCGATGGTGTCTTTCTGTTGATAAAAGACTCCCACATCGCCGCCGGCGAGAAACGCCTTGCCGGCGCCCCTTACCACCAGGGCCCGCAAAGTGGTCGATGCCTGCGCCGTGCGCAAGGTATCGCGCAAGCCCAGGATCAACTGGTCGTTCATGGCGTTGTACACGGCAGGACGGTTGAAGGTCAGTGTGCCGATGGCGCCTTGCTGTTCGAACAGGACGGTATCGTTCATTTTTCAGGGGCCTCCGGGGTGGGGATGATGCCGCGCAGCTGGTAGATCGGCCGCAGGTGCGCACGCAGCTTCGGCAAGTGTAACCAATAGATGAATGTCGCCGCGGCGCAGATGACACCGCACACGGTGAAAGTGCGCGGGGCACCGATGTGCTGCGCCAGCCACCCGGCGCTGATGTGGCCTAGCGGTGTGGCGCCGATGAAGAAGGTCGAGTAGATGCTGATGGCGCGGCCGCGCATGTGCTCGTCGACGATCGACTGGATGATGGTGTTGATCGAGGCAGAGGTGCCCATCAGACCCATGCCGGTGAGTGCCATGCAGGCGAACGACAGCCATTCCCAGCGGGAGAAGGAAAAACCGATCACGCCGGTCGCGGCCGCGATGGCGAGAATCAGCAGCCAACCGGTCAACCCGCGCACATTGGGGCGTCGGGCGAGGATCACCGCGCCGATCAGCGCGCCCAGGCCTACACAGCTGATGAAGAGACCGTTCAGTTCCGCACCTTTGCCGAAGGTGCCCACCGACATCGCCGGCATTAGCACGGTGTAGGGTGCGATGCAAAACGCGATCGCTCCCGCCATGAACACCAGCGGCCGGATCACCGGGTGCGAGAGGCCGAAGCGCCAGCCGGCAACCAAGTCGCCGAGCAGCGAACCGCTGTGTCCCTTGGTCTGGCTTTCGTTGGGCCGGATGCGTAGCAATTGCGCCAGCACCGCAAGATAGGAAATCGAATTCAGGCCGAAACAAAGCGCTTCGCCGACGCCGGCGATCAGCAGGCCGCCGATGGCAGGGCCGATCAGCCGGGTGCCGTTGATGTTGATCGAGTTCAGCGCGATGGCGTTGGGCAGGTCCGATTT
>CAZCKI010000097.1:0-9293 GCA_964498815.1 uncultured Burkholderiales bacterium | reverse complement strand
GTCGGCAAGACCGAGATCGCGCGGCGGCTCGCCAAGCTCGCGCAGGCGCCGTTCTTCAAGGTCGAGGCAACCAAGTTCACCGAGGTGGGATACGTCGGCAAGGATGTCGACCAGATCATCCGCGATCTGACCGAAATCGCCGTCAAGCAGGCGCGCGAGGCCGAGGCGTCGAAGGTACGGCACCTGGCCGGCGACCACGCCGAGGAGCGCGTGCTCGATGCGCTGTTGCCGCAGGCGCGCAATTTCGATTTTTACGGCAAGGCGCCGGAAGGCGAAGGCGACGACATCCGGCAAAAGTTTCGCAAGATGCTGCGCGAAGCCAAGCTCGACGACCGGGAAATCGAGATCGAGGTGGCCGCCGTCACCGGCAACATGGAAATCTTCGGCCCGCCCGGCATGGAGGAGCTGACCCAGCAGATCCAGGGCATGTTCCAGAACATGGGCAATACGCGCAAGAAGGCGCGCAAGGTCAACGTCAAGGAGGCGATGAAGCTTTTGACCGACGAAGAGGCGATGAAGCTCGTCAACGACGACGATACCAAAGTGCGCGCGCTCGCCAACGTCGAGCAAAACGGCATCGTGTTCCTGGACGAAATCGACAAGATTGCCAGCCGCTCGGAAATTCAGGGGGCGGATGTTTCGCGGCAGGGCGTACAGCGCGATCTGTTGCCGCTGGTGGAAGGCACCACCATTTCGACCAAATACGGCATGGTCAAAACCGATCACATCCTGTTCATCGCCTCCGGGGCGTTTCACCTTGCCAAGCCATCCGACCTAATTCCGGAACTGCAGGGTCGCCTGCCGATCCGCGTCGAATTGCAATCGCTGTCGGTCACCGATTTCGAGGCGATACTGACCAACACCGATGCCTGCCTCACCCGCCAATACCAAGCGCTCCTGAAGACCGAGGACGTGGTACTGGAATTTCCCGCCGAGACGGTCAAGCGCATCGCCGAGATCGCCTTTGCCGTCAACGAAAAAACCGAAAACATCGGCGCGCGACGCTTGTACACGGTGATGGAAAAGCTGCTCGAGGAAGTTTCGTTCGACACGCAATCGCAGGGTTCGCCCTTCGTCGTCACTGCCGCCTACGTCGACCAGAAGCTGGGCGAACTGGCCGAGAGCGAGGATTTGGCGAGATACGTTTTGTAAACCGGGGCTGTGGCCGCGAAATCCCTGCCCCCGCCCTTCGATACACTCAGGACAGGCTTCGGCGGGGGCCCAATTTGGAACGCGTCGCCCCGCCTATAAATTAGGCCCCCGCCTTCGCGGGGGCAGGTCCTCCCTAGACTACTCATGTCAGACATCGTCAACATCGCCGCCTACCAGTTCGTCGCCCTCGGCGAATTGGCCGAACTGCGCGGACAACTCCGTCAGGAAGCGGCCGCCCAGGCCCTGAAGGGCACCATCCTGCTGGCCCCGGAAGGTATCAATCTGTTCCTGGCAGGAACGCGCGCAGGCATCGAAACCTTTCTTGCCGGCCTGCGCGCGCGACCGCCGTTCGCCGCACTGGAAACCAAGGAGAGTCTTTCGGCGACGCAGCCGTTCGGCAAGCTGCTGGTCAAGCTCAAGAAAGAGATCATTCCGCTCAACCGGCCCGACATCGACCCGGCGCGAAACCCCGCGCCGCGCCTGGCTGCGCAGGAACTGAAGCGCTGGCTGGACGAGGGCCGCGACCTGATCCTGCTCGATACCCGCAACCAATTCGAGATCGAGCACGGCACTTTCACCGGTGCGGTCGGGCTGGGGCTGGACAATTTCCGCAACTTCGCCACCCGCATCGACGCGGTCGACCCGGCGTGGAAGGACAAGACCATCGTCACCTTTTGCACCGGCGGCATTCGCTGCGAAAAGGCGGCGCCGCTGATGATCGCCAACGGCTTTGCCAAGGTATACCAGCTCGACGGCGGCATCCTCAAGTACTTCGAGGAAGCGGGCTCGTCACATTTCGAGGGAAACTGCTACGTTTTCGACGAGCGAATTGCGTTAAATTCGGCGCTCGACGCGCAGAACGAGGCCAAATAGAGATGCAACCCACACGTTTACTTGCCGTGATCGGCTCGATCCTGATGCAGGCCGCATTGCCTGCGCTGGCGGCGGAATTCACCGCCAAGGATCTGGCGGCGGAAGAAGGCAAATTTGCCGCGTATTCGGTCGCGCACGACATGCGCTCGGCTTTTCTTGAGTTTTTCGCCGACGAAAGCGTGATCCTGCGGCCGGATATGGTCGATGCTAAGCCATGGCTCGCAGCCCGTCCGGCGCCGCCTTCCAGGCTCGACTGGAAGCCGCAACTTACCATTCTCTCGGCGTCACGCGATCTTGGGCTGTCGACCGGCCCGTGGATCGCCACCGGCAAAGAGGACTCGAAAGAGCCCGCCTATCACGGCCAATTCTTTTCGATCTGGAAACGGCAGCCGAACGGAAATTGGAAGGTGCTGCTTGACCATGGCGTCTCACATTCGGATGCGGCGCTGCAAGACGCTCCATTGCTTGCTCGTGACTTGGCCGCAGCTGTCGGCAAGCCTGCCTTCGAACTGACCGATGTCGAACAGCGCTTTATCGCCCGCGGCGCGCAGTTCGGTACCGCTGCGGCTTACGCGGAAGTGATCGGCAAGCAGTCGCGTTTGTTGCGGCCCGAAATGGCGCCAATAGACGGCGAGGCCGCGGTTCGCGACTATGTGAAATCGATCCGGGGAAGTTGGTCGTGGAATACCTTGCGCCAGGGCACTTCCCTTGCCGGCGATTTCACCTACGTACTGGGGCGCTATAGCGTGCAAGTCAAGGAAGGCAAGGTGCAAACCGGCTACTACATCCGTGCCTGGGTGCGCGACGATTCGCGTTGGACCCTTGCTGTCGAAGTAATGACCCCATAGTCCTGGACGCACCGCAGCGTCGCTCGCTCGTTCTAGCGCGGAAAATACTTATTCCGGATCACCCGGTCCAGCGACCACGCGCCCGGCCCCTGGAACAGCACCACCAGCATCATGAAGCCCCACATCAGGTGGTCCTGTATGCCGACTTCGCTGATGTCCGAGTACGAGAGGCACGCCACTGCATTGAAAACAGAAAATGCCACCGCCGTCGGCCGCGAGGCGAGGCCCAGCGCGAACAGCGTGGGCAGGATGAACTCCGCAGCGGTGCCTGCGACTGCGGCCAGCATGGGCGACAGGAACGGCACCTTGTACTCGTTCTCGAACAAGGCGACAGTCGAGGAGAAGTCGGTCACCTTGGTGAGGCCCGATTTGAAGAAAACATAGGCGACGTAAAACCGGATCGCCAGCATGAAAGGCGCGGACAGGTGATCGAGCGAATCGATGCCAAGCTGCCAAAAACGCGCGATGGTGCGGATGAGACCGGACATGGTGTTATTCCCCGAGAAAATCGACGATGATTGCGGATTGGACGGATTCGAGCAGCAATCCTTGCAAATCGAATTCGGATTCGTTCGCGCTAGCGGCTTCCATGGCCGCTTCCAGCGGCATGCCCTGCTCACAGGCCGCGTAAAACCGCCACGCCGCCGCCGGCACCTTCCGGATGATCACTTCGGTATCCGGTCGATAGACCAGCAAATACTCGGTCCCCGCTTGCCAATCGATCGCCAGCTCGCCTTCGTAGCCGGGCTGGTTGACCTGCCAGATGGCGAGCAAGGGAAAAGGCGAACGCAACAGGCGCGCGCCGGGATGCAGCCGCAAACGCAGCGCGCCATGACCCTCGGCGGGAACGGCGGCGAGGCGTGCTAAATCCAGCGTGCCGCCGTCGGCCGCGTGAAAGGCCTGGTGCCAGGCCCATTCCAGCCGCGCCACGTCAGCGAGATACGGCAATTCCTGTGCGTGGGGATACGCTTGCAGGAAGTCGCCGAAAGCGGCGCCGTAGCGATTCAGATCGCCCGAGGTCGATGGCACGTCACGGATGAAAAGGCGCGCCGCCTCGCGAAAGAACGCCTCGCCGACAATGCGCGCAACCACCGGAAAGATGTCGGCGAGCGCATGGGTGAGATTGGTGAACACGTTGTGCCGGTAGATCGCCAGCCGCGCCTCGGCGGACAGCTTGTCGGCGACAATGTGCGATGCTCCTTCGCCGCTGCCGGTTAGCAAGGTGCGCGCGAAATCCCGCTGCAAATCAGGCAGCACCTTGGCCTCCCGCGCTCTGAATCCGATCGGCCTTGGCGGCTTCGGCGAGCAACACGTCCAAGGCGGGAATATCGGTATCCCACTCGATCAGGGTCGGCACCGGGCCGAAACGCGCCACCGCTTTTTCGTACAGATCCCACACGTCGTCGCAGACCGCCGCGCCGTGCGTGTCGATCAGGACTTCGCCGGTGTCTTCGAAGCCGGCCAGGTGAATTTCGCCGACGCTGCCGACCGGGATGGCGGCAAGATAAATATTCGCATCGAAGCCGTGATTGACGGCATTGACGTAGATATTGTTGACGTCGAGCAGGATGCCGCAGCCGGCGCGCCGGGATACTTCGGCGACGAAATCCCACTCGGGGATGGTTGAGGTGCGGAACTGCAAATAGCTCGACACGTTTTCGACCAGGATAGTCCGGCCGAGGTGGTCCTGCACTTCGACTATGCGCGCCACCACGTGCGCGAGCGACTCTTCGGTATAGGGTAGCGGCAGCAAGTCGTTGAGGCTGCGGCCGTCGATGCCGCACCAGCACAGGTGTTCGGATACCAGCGCCGGCTCGAAGCGATCGATCAGGCGTTTCAGCCTCCGCAAATGTTCCGCGTCTAGTGGATCGCCGGAACCGAGCGATAGCCCGACCCCATGCGTGGACAGCGCATAGTCCTGCCGGAAGCGCGTGAGCCACGCCAGCGGCGGACCGCCGTCGCCGAAAAAATTCTCGCTGTGGACCTCCAGGAAGCCCAGCGCCGGGCTGCGCGCGGCAAGATCCTGGTAGTGGGGTGCGCGCAGGCCGATACCGACTCGTTCAGCCTTGTGCGACGGAAACTGGCTCATATCGCCGATCCAAAAAAGATGCCCCCGATGTTACCGGGGGCATCCACACTCAGGGAAACGTTTGCCGGGGCCGGTCATGCGATTGGCAATACCGGCTCCGGTTCAACCCGGTATTCGATCTTACTTGCTGGCGGGCTTGGCTTCCGGCTTCTTCAGGCTGCCCTTCATGCCTTCGCAGGTGCCCTTGGCGACGTATTTCCATTCGTCGGCGGCGCTGTCTGCCTTGGCCTGGCCGGCGCAGGAGTGCGAGGCGGTGCCGCAGTCATTGGCGCCTTTCTTGGCGACGCCGTAACATTTTTCCTTGTCGGCCTTCTTTTCTTCGGCCATCACGCCGGTGGCGGAGGACAAGGCTACGAGGCCGGCGATGGCGGAAGCGATCATCAGGTTGGATTTCATGGTCTGGGTTCCTGTTTTGAGTTAATGAGGGTACTGCCGGTACTGCTTTCCTTCCTCGCCGGACGGCAAGGTGTTGTTGCTACGGACGCGAATCCGCATTGGATTCGCACCCGGATTCAAATCGGCTGGTCATCGACACTACCACCGGCAGCGTATTTTTGCGCGAGGCGCCGTAAAAACTCCAGTTGCCGGTCGAAGCGGGTGCAGTTCAGGCACACGTACAGGTGCTGCTTGAGGCTCTCGGCTTCGCCCACCGTCAGGGCGCGGTCGTGCCGCTGGCTCATCAGGCGCGCCGCTTCCTTGCAGGACAGATCGATCGTTTCCGGTGCGACATTTTCCATTATTTGGCCCCCTGGAACCAGTTGCGTTCCAGACATTCCCGCAGCGAAACCCGTGCCCGATGCAGGATTACCCAGCAATTGGACGCGCTGATTTCCTCTTCCTTACAAATTTCGTCGGTTTCGATGCCCATCACCTCGCGCTTGAAAAACACGCGGCTGGCCGTCTTGGGGAGTTTGTCCATGCAGCTTTCGAAGATCGCGAAGAACTGCCGCTGTTGAAGCGCGTCGTCCGGGTTGGCCCATTCCGAGAATTTGGTTTTCCAGTGACCGGTGTGATCGAACTGGCGGTCCAGCCAGTCGGGGTCGTCCGAGTCGTCATCCGGCGCCCGCGCGAAATGGGCGCGTTCGCTGATCACCCGCCGCTGGAAATCGATGATCTTGAATTTGAGGATGGAGGTGAGCCAGGTGCGCAGCGTGGACTGCCCGGAAAATCCACCCACCGAGTCTAGCGCCGCGAGCAGCGCTTCCTGCACCACTTCCTCGGCCTGCTCGGCATCGCGCAGCTTGGCGGTGGCGAAGCGGATCATGTAGCCGCGGTGGCTGTCGATCTCGAGGAATAGCTGGTCCTTGGTTTTCGGCGCGTCGCCCATACCTGTTTTGGCCGGTCAATTTCGGGAGCGGCTAGTGTATCAAATCGAGGACCGGCGACCCTTGAAAATTTCCTCCCCGTACCGATCTATAGGTTACGCAGCAGCCAACCCATTTCGCAAGGAGCATTTCATGAACGCACTGGTCCGTTTGCACAACCGGCTCGAACCGGCCTATACGCCTTACCCCGACCGCCTCGACGACTTGTTCGCCGGCTTCTTCCGGCCGGTCGCGCCGGAAAACCGCGGCCTGGCCAACATCAAGATCGACATCACCGAAGACGACAAATCCTACAAGGTCGCCGCGTCGCTGCCCGGCGTGAAGAAGGAAGACATTCACGTCGCCGTCGATAAGAACGAAGTATCGATCAGCGCCGAAATCAAGCGCGAAAACACCGCCAAGGAGGGCGAGCGCCTGTTGCACAGCGAGCGCTTCCACGGCAAGACTTCGCGCGTGTTCAGCCTCGGCCAGGAAATCGACGAATCGCAGGTGCAGGCCAGGTACGCCGACGGTGTGCTGAGCCTGGTGCTGCCGAAGAAGGTCCCGGTCGCCGCCAAACGCGTCAACATCGAGTAAGTTTCTCCCGGCTGTCTCCGCCCCGCTCCCTCCAGAACAACGGAGGCGGCGGGGTTGTTTTATGGCGCTGGCGTTGCGCCGGCAAACCCGCACTGCCGCCACGCCTCGAACACCACCACTGCGACCGCATTGGACAGGTTGAGGCTACGATTGTCGGGCCGCATCGGCAGCTCGATGCGCTGTGCCGAGGCGAATTCAGCCAGCACTTCGGCGGGCAGACCGGACGTTTCCTTGCCGAATACGAACGCATCGCCGTCACGAAAGCGCACCTGGTCGTAGCGGGTCGCGCCAGGATTGTCGACGGCGAACCAGCGGCTCGCCGCCAATGCCTCGCGACAAGCCGCCCAGGAATCGTGGTGTCGCACATGGGTGAGCTCGTGATAGTCGAGCCCGGCGCGCCGCACCCTCGCGTCGTCCCACTCGAAACCGAGCGGATGGACCAGATGCAGGCGCGAGCCGGTGTTGGCGCACAGGCGAATCACGTTGCCGGTATTGGGCGGAATCTCCGGCTGAAATAGCACGACGTGGAACATCAGATGTCAGGATTCTGGATCGAGGATTCAGAGGCGGCGCCGGTCATTACGCGGGCTACGACCCAGGCTTCGACCCGCGCGGCACCGGCTTTTTTAAGGGCGCGGGCCGCTTCCGAGAGTGTCGCTCCGGTGGTCATGACGTCGTCGACCAGGGCGATGTGCATGCCGGCCACCGACTGCGAACCGGAAAACGCGCCGCGCACATTCTTCAGGCGCGCATCGCGTGACAGCCCCGATTGCGGCGCGGTGTCGCGCACACGCAGCAAGTCCTGCAAGCGCACCGGTATGCCTAGCGATTTGCCGAGCGCCGCGGCCAGCAACGCCGCCTGGTTGAAGCCGCGCTCGGCCAATCGCTTGCGGCCCAGCGGCATCGGCACGATGCAATCAGGCGATTGCGCGCCAAGCAAACGCAGCCTCCCGGCCAGGGCGTCCGCGAACACTTCCACCATGGTGAGGTTGGCACGGAATTTGTAGGACTGCATCAGGCGATCCAGCGGAAAGGCATAGGCAAACGCGCTGACGGTCGCATCGAAATGCGGCGGATCGGCGAGACAGGCACCGCAAGGCAGGTCTTCATTCGCGGCGATGTCGCAGACCGGACAACGACGGCCGCACCGGTACGGAAGTGCAATCCGGCAGGCGCCACAGAGCACCGCGTCAGCCCAGGCTCCACAGAGCTGGCAGTCCTGCGACTGGAAAGAAAAGCCTTCGCGCGACGATTCCGCGGGGCTCGTCGATGGCCGCAGGGTCATTGCGCTTTCATCGGATGTTCATCTGCACGCGCGATTTCCTGAAAGCCCATCATTTCGATTTGCAGTGCGCGCGGCACGCAGATCATATTGATCGACACCGTGTGCGGATAGATGTTTTCCGGATCGCCGGCAAAATTGGCCGGGTTGAACAGCGGCGGGCAATGCCAGTAGAGGCGGTAGTCCAGCGACAGGATGAGTTCGATCAGCGCCTGCGATTTGTCGATGCGATCGTTTTCCACGTATAGAAAGGGTTTGTGCCGCTCGATTAAACCGGCGGCGCCGGAGATGACTTTGTGCTCCATGCCTTCCGCGTCGATCTTGATCAACTTCAGGCGTGGCGCCTCCAACGCATCATCGAGCCTTGCGACCGGGATCTTGTTGCCGGCGGCGAATTTGTCCATCTCCACCGCGCCGAAATTGCCCTCGATATCGTAGCGGATGTCCGGAAACAGGATATGGCCCGGCGCTTCGGCTAACGCCACCTGGAAGCATTCGACATTTTCGATGTTGTTGAGCGCCATATTGGCGCACAGCGTCTGGAAGATGATGCGCTGCGGCTCGTAGGCGTACACCCTGCCGGCATTGCCGACAAATTGGGACAGCACCATGGTGTGCGTGCCGATATTGGCGCCGACTTCGACGACGATATCGCCGGCCCCGCAAAGCTGGCGAAAAATTTCCACTTCCGACTCGGAGAATTCGCCGTATTTCTCGATCGCCTTGCCGATGTACTGGTCGTTCTTGTTGAAAAGTACATAGCCGTAACGGCCCTTGACGACGGCGTTGTATCCGCTCGTATCGATAAGTTTTTCGACGGCCATGAGTTGAACTGGGAACTGCGGAAATGGTTGGAATGAGCGGCCACCTGCCGTAAGGATTATCGCGACTTTCTGACACAACTTCGCAGTTTGCCAAAACTGCACGAGTGAATGTGTGCAATCTTAATTAAAAGTAGGCATTTCCACTACTCTCAACAGGCCGGTGCGTACTTCCCGAAAACTGTGAAATAACGCACAAATTTCACTGTTAAACACTGTAGAATCAGGCAAATATGTGACTTATTTAACAGATATATTTAACACTTGGGAACACTCTCACATATGAGTCAACTATTCTGACTATAACAAGTACCCCCTATTCAGGGC
>CAZCKI010000096.1:3574-9312 GCA_964498815.1 uncultured Burkholderiales bacterium | reverse complement strand
AGCAGGAATCCACCATCGGGCCTTTGCAGGATGGCGACCGCCACATCGGTGACCTTCATTTTTCCTTGCGCGGGGTTGTTGCCGACGCTTTGCTGTGCGTTTTGGTATGCCGGGCCGCCCAATCCTTGGCAAACTGGAATGCCACCCGTCCGGTACGCGAACCACGCTCCAGCGACCATTGCAGCGCCGTGCGTGTCATCGCCGCATCCTGCCGTCCCGGCGCCAATACGCTTACCCAGTGGCCGACCACCCGCAGGTATTCATCCTGGGTAAACGGGTAAAACGACAGCCACAGGCCGAAACGCTCCGACAGAGAAATCTTTTCCTCGGTGGTTTCGCCGGGATGGATTTCGCCCTGCTCGGTGTGCTGCGCCTCGAGGTTCTCGCTCATCTGCTCCGGCATCAGGTGACGCCGGTTGGAGGTCGCGTAGATCAGCATGTTTTCCGAGGCAGCGGCGATGGATCCGTCCAGCGCCACTTTCAGCGACTTGTAGCCGGGGTCGTTGGCTTCGAAAGACAGGTCGTCGCAAAAGATGATGAAGCGTTCGTCGCGATCTTCCAGCAAATCGACGATGTCGGCCAGGTGAACCAGGTCGGATTTGTCGACCTCGATCAGGCGCAGCTTCTTGCGGGCGAATTGATGCAGCGCCGCTTTCACCAATGAGGACTTGCCGGTGCCGCGTGCGCCGGTCAGCAACACGTTGTTGGCCGGCCGGCCTTCGACGAAGTGGCGGGTATTGGCGATTAGCCGCTCCTTCTGCGCGTCGATGCCGATCAGGTCGTCAAAACGAATCGCGTGCGGATGTGCGACCGGCACCAGTTGGCCACGTCCGTTGCGGTTACGCCAGCGAAAGGCGTGGTGGTGACGGAAGTCGGGCGGAGATGCCGGCGGCGGCAACAATTGCTCGACGCGCGCCAACAAGCCCTCGATGCGGTCTGCCAAAGATTCCCATTTTTCCTTTGCCATCAGGGAATTATAGCTGCCGGGTGGGCGCCGACCGGACATCCGCTTGACATTCGATATAAAAGTGATATCATTTTGCTACCACTGTTGGAAACGAGAGGAAACATCATGAACCAAGAACAACTGAGCGCCCACAAGGAAACCCCGGGTTTTGCCGCCGATGGCATCGTCTTGTTTGTCGTCTTTCTGGCCATCATGGCGGGCTGGATTTACTACGTGCACATCGGCAGCGACTGGAACGAGAAGTACAAGGTACTGGTGACGATGGGCTCGATGCCGATCGCATTCTTGTTCAAGGGATTTTTCATGCTGCAGCCCAAGGAGGCTGCCGTGCTGACCCTGTTCGGCGCCTATCGCGGCAGCGTCAAGAAAAGCGGCCTGCTGTGGACCAACCCGTTTTATTCGCGCCGCAAAATCAGCCTGCGCACCCGCAACCTGACCGGCGATACGTTAAAGGTCAACGACAAGCGCGGCAACCCCGTGGAAATCGGCGCGGTGCTGGTATGGCGCGTCGAAGATACCGCGCGCGCCAGCTTCGATGTGGAAGACTACGAGAGCTTCGTGCGCATCCAAAGCGAATCGGCGGTGCGCCACCTCGCCAGCCTCTACGCCTACGATGAAGGCGATGACGAGACCGGCAAGGAAATCACCCTGCGCAGCGGCATCGAAGATGTTTCGCGGGCGCTGCGCAATGAACTACAGGAGCGCATTGCACTGGCTGGCGTGACCATCGAGGAGGCCAAGCTCACCCACCTGGCCTATGCACCGGAAATCGCCGGCGCCATGTTGCGCCGCCAGCAGGCCGAGGCGGTGATCTCGGCGCGCAAGAAAATCGTCCACGGCGCGGTCAGCATGGTCGACATGGCGCTGAAGGAATTGTCGGCGAAACAAGTGGTTGAGCTGGACGACGAGCGCAAGGCATCGATGGTGTCGAACCTGCTGGTGGTGCTGTGCGCCGAGCGCGATGCGCAGCCGGTGGTGAACACCGGCACGCTCTACAACTAATGCCAAGATAGAATCGCCCGATGGCCGAGAAGAAAGCTTTCCTGCTGCGCATCGATCCCGCCCTGTGGGAAAAGATCGAGCAACTGGCGCAGGCCGACCTGCGCAGCGTGAACGCCGAAATCGAGTTCATGCTGCGCGACGCGGTGGCAAAGCGCACCGGCGCGGACGACAAGGCGAAAAAGAAGCCCTGAGCCTGGCCGGCACCACCATGAAAAGGATGTTCATGAATCTCTTCCACGCCCTCGCCTTGCGCGCGGCGACTTTGCTGACGCTCGCCCTCGCGGCCATCTTGACCGTGGTTGCGCTGCATTCGAATCGTGCGATCGCCCAGGCACCCATCGATCAGGATGTATCGCTGGCGACGCAGACCGGCACACTGTACGGCAGCGAGCTGGTACCCAAACTGCCCGGCAAGATTCCGGTCGTGCTGCTGCACGCGGGTTCCGGCCCTACCGACCGCAACGGCAATTCCGCCGGACAGCCGGGCGGCAACAACTCTCTCAAGCTGTTGGCCGAGGGCTTGGCACGCGAAGGCATAGCCACGCTGCGTTTCGACAAGCGTGGCGTAGGCCAGAGCAGGGCTGCCATACTCGCCGAAAAAGACCTGCGCTTCGAAGACTACGTCAACGATGCCGCCGCCTGGGTGAAAAAATTGAAAGCCGATCCGCGCTTCTCGAAGGTCATCGTCGCCGGTCACAGCGAGGGCTCGCTGATCGGCATGCTGGCGGCGAAGCAGGCCGGCGCCGACGGATTCATTTCCATCGCCGGCGTCGCCCGGTCGATCGACGAGGTCTTGCGCGACCAACTGAAGCCGCGCCTGCCGGCGGACCTGTACGCGCGGGCCGACAAACTTCTCCAATCATTGAAAAACGGGGAGGCTGTCACCGAGACACCGCCCGCGCTGGCATTCCTGTTCCGGCCCAGTGTGCAGCCATACTTGATTTCCTGGCTGAAATACACGCCAACCGAGATCATCGGTGGCCTGACCATGCCGATCCTGATCCTGCAGGGCGATGCCGATACCCAGGTGGCGGTGGCGGAAGCGACCGCGCTAGGTCGCGCCAACCCGCGCGCGGAAGCAATCGTCATCGCCGGCATGAACCACGTCCTGAAGACGGTAGCCAAGGACGATGTCGGCCAGAGCCGCGCCTACGCCGATGCGGCGATACCCCTGGCCGAGCCATTGACTGCGGCCATCAGCGCCTTCGTGAAAAAATTGAAATAGCCGCTGCAGGGAGCAAATCGTGAGACGCACACTTGCCTTCGCCCTGTTGTTCTGGGCCTCGATCAACGGCGCCATCGCCGCAGAGAATGCGCCGGCGTTCGCAGCCGCCAAGCAACTGGCGCACACGCTGAACGTGGCCTTCGCCTACGAACTGCCGGCGGCGGCGACACAGACGCTGGTTCCGCTACTGCCGAAGGTCTTTGCCATGGCCCGGCAGGCGCACTTCAGCGCCGTGCGCCTGCCCATCAATTGGCCGGCGCACACGCAGGCGACCGCACCCTACGCCATCGACGCCGACTTCCTGCGCGCAATCGACGGCAGCGTGCAAGCCGCCACGGCGGCCGGGCTCGCCGTGGTGCTGGACTATCACAGCGATGAAGCGTTGATGATGGATCCGGCCGCCAACCACGCCCGGTTCCTTGCCATCCAACAGCAGCTGAGCACGCATTTTCGCGATGCCCCGCCCTCGGTATTCCTGGAAATCCTGGCCGAGCCGCACGGGCGGCTCGACGCGCTCTGGAACGCCTACCTCGCCGAGGCGATCGCCGTGATTCGCAAAAACGATGCCACGCGCGTGCTCATCGTCGGTCCGGCGCCATCGAACCGCTGGGAAGGTTTGGCCGCGTTGGCGCTACCGCAGGATGAGGCCAACCTGATCGTCACCTGCCATTTCTACGGACCGGTCAGATTCACCTTCCAGGGCGAAACCTGGCTGCCCTTCGGCAAACCGGCCGAATGGCTGGGCACCCAATGGGAAGGTGGCGAAGTGGATCGGCGAGATATCTCGGCACAATTCGATGCCATGGCCTCGTGGGCGGCGAAGCGCAATCGCCCCCTGTTCCTCGGTGAATTTGGCGCCAGCGACAATGCCGACATGGCTTCTC
This sequence comes from uncultured Burkholderiales bacterium, assembly GCA_964498815.1. Classification (GTDB taxonomy): domain Bacteria; phylum Pseudomonadota; class Gammaproteobacteria; order Burkholderiales; family Usitatibacteraceae; genus UKL13-2. The sequence goes on along the minus strand of CAZCKI010000096.1, from coordinate 5,234 downwards.
GCGTGCGCTGGACTGCGTTCGTGCGCGAGCTGGCGGAAGCGCGCGGTTTCGCCTGGGGCTACTTCAATTTCGCGGTGCGCTTCAGCGCTTTCGACATGACTACCGGCAAGTGGCGCCAGGAACTGCTGGCCTCACTACTGCCCGCCGGAACCCGCGCGGACTAGCTGCGATAATCGGCGTTGATCTTGACGTAGTCGTAGGAAAGGTCGCAGGTCCAGACGGTGGCGGATTCCTCACCGCGGCCGAGGCTCACGTGCACCAGGATTTCCTCGTCCTTCATGATGCGCTGGCCGTCTTCCTCGCGATAGCTGGCGGCGCGCCCGCCGTGTTCGGCAACCAGCACATCACCCAGGCGCAGGCGAATCTTCTCCGCTTCCAGGTCGGCGATGCCGGCGTTGCCGACCGCGGCGAGGATGCGCCCCAGATTGGGGTCGCTGGCGAAAAAAGCGGTCTTCACCAAAGGCGAATGGGCGATCGACTTGGCGACTTTCAGGCATTCGTCCCGCGATTTGCCCTGATCGACCTTGATGGTGATGAATTTGGTGGCGCCTTCGCCGTCGCGCACGATGGCTTGCGCGAGTTCGATCGCGACTTCGTTGATGGCCAGTTGCAGCGCGCCGTATTCCAGCGTGCCTTCGCCGACGATCTTGGGATGCGCGGCCTTGCCGGTTGCGATCAGGAGGAAGGAATCGTTGGTGGACGTGTCGCCATCGACGGTGATGGCGTTGAAGGACAGCATGGCGGCCTCGCGCACCATATCGTCCAGCACATCGCGCGCCACCACCGCGTCGGTGGCAATGAAGGCCAGCATGGTCGCCATGTTGGGCTGGATCATGCCGGCGCCCTTGCAGATGCCGGTGACGGTGACGCGCTTGCCGTAGATGTCGATTTGCCTTGAGGCGGCCTTCGGCACCGTGTCGGTGGTCATGATGGCGCGCGCGGCGTCGAACCAACGATCTGCCGCCAGGTTTGCCACGCAAGCCGGAATTCCGGCCAGGATGCGGTCCATCGGCAGGTGTTCCATGATCACGCCGGTGGAAAACGGCAGCACCTGCTGGACCTTGCATCCCAGCGCCGCCGACACCGCCTGGGTGGTCGCACGGGCGTCGCCGACGCCGCGCTCGCCGGTGCCGGCGTTGGCGCAGCCGGTATTGACCACCAGCGCGCGCGCTTCGCGCGTGTAATCGAGGTAACTGCGGCATACGGTGACCGGCGCCGCGCAATAGCGGTTCTGCGTGAAGACGCCCGCCACCTTGGTGCCGGCCTCGAAAGCCATCACCAGCATGTCCGCGCGCCCAGGCTTTTTGATGTGCGCTTCGGCAATGCCGAGCTTTACACCGGGCACCGGAAACAGCGCCTTCGGATCGGGCGGGTTATAGCGGACAGCCATGGCAACTCTTCAGCGTATGCGATTGAAAAATTATGGCACGGAAACTCGCGGTGACTAGGTCAATTTTCCGTGACAGTGCTTGTATTTCTTGCCCGAGCCGCAGTAACAAGGATCGTTGCGGCCGATCTTGATGCCTTCGCGAATGAACGGTTGCGCCGGTTGCTCGGCGGCCGCCTTGTCTGCGGCGGCCAGCGCCTCGTCGTAATCGGCGTGGTGGTACTGCACGTTCTGCGCGGTACGCGCGGCCGCTTCCTCGGCGGCTTTTTCGGC
>CAZCKI010000096.1:0-3564 GCA_964498815.1 uncultured Burkholderiales bacterium | reverse complement strand
GACCAGCGTCTGCGACACTTCGCGTTTGATGCTGTCGAGCATCTGGCTGAACAGTTCGAACGCTTCGCGCTTGTATTCCTGCTTCGGCTGCTTTTGTGCGTAGCCGCGCAGGTGGATGCCCTGGCGCAGGTAGTCGAGCGCGGCGAGATGCTCGCGCCAGTGCGAATCGATCGACTGCAGCATCACCGCACGCTCGTACTGGTGCAGCAAATGCTTCTCGACGTTGGCGAATTTGGCATCGTAGTCGGCGTTGACTTGAAGAAGCACCTTGCCGGCGATGGCGCCGGTATCGAGTTCTTCGTCGGACTTGAGCCACTCGGCGATCGGCGCCTTGGTATTGAATTCGCTCTCCAGCGATCGTTCCGCCCCGGTGACATCCCATTGTTCTTCCACACTCTCGGCGGGAATGTAGGTTTCCACCGTCTGGCGCAGAACGTCGGCGCGCATGGCGAGGATGGTTTCGGAAATGTCGTCGGCATCGAGCAACTCGTTGCGCTGCACATAGATCACTTTGCGCTGGTCGTTGGCGACGTCGTCGTATTCGAGCAGTTGCTTGCGGATATCGAAGTTGCGCGCTTCGACCTTGCGTTGCGCGTTCTCGATCTGGCGCGACACCATGCCGGCCTCGATGGCCTCGCCCTCGGGAATCTTCAGCCGCGCCATGATCGCCTTGAGGCGGTCGCCGGCGAAAATCTTCAGCAATGGGTCCTCGAAGGACAGGTAGAAGCGCGACGAACCCGGATCGCCCTGGCGTCCGGCGCGACCGCGCAACTGGTTGTCAATGCGTCGCGACTCGTGGCGTTCGGCGCCGACGATGTGCAGTCCACCGGCCGCGATCACCTGGTTGTGCAGATCCTGCCAGATCTCTTTGGTGGCGTCGATCTTGTCCTCGCGCTCCTCACCGCTTAGTGTTTCGTCCGCGCGGATCGCCTTGTATTCCCGCTCCGGATTGCCACCCAGCACGATGTCGGTACCGCGACCAGCCATATTGGTAGCGATGGTGATGGCGCCGGGCTTGCCCGCCTGGGCGACGATTTCCGCTTCGCGCGCATGCTGCTTGGCGTTCAATACCTGGTGAGGCAGCTTCTCTTTCTTGAGGAGTTCCGACAGCAACTCGGAATTTTCGATCGAGGTGGTGCCGAGCAATACCGGCTGGCCGCGTGCATGGCAATCCTTCACGTCGATCACGATCGCGTCGTGTTTTTCTTCGGCGGTGATATAGACCAGGTCGTTGTAGTCCTCGCGCACCATCGGCTGGTTGGTCGGGATGATCACCGTTTCCAGGCCGTAGATGTGCTGGAACTCGAAGGCTTCGGTATCCGCTGTGCCGGTCATGCCGGACAATTTCTTGTAGATGCGGAAATAGTTCTGGAAAGTGATCGAGGCCAGCGTCTGCGATTCGTTCTGGATCTTGACGCCCTCTTTCGCCTCCACCGCCTGGTGCAGCCCGTCCGACCAGCGCCGGCCGACCATCATGCGGCCGGTGAATTCGTCGACGATCACCACTTCGCCCTGCTGCACCACGTAGTGCTGGTCGCGGTGGTAGAGGCTGTGCGCGCGCACCGCCGCGTAGAGGTGGTGCACCAGCATGATATTGCCGGGATCGTAGAGCGAGGCGCCGGCCGGCAGCAGGCCGTTGTTGACCATCAATTGCTCGGCGTGTTCGTGGCCATCCTCGGACAGGGTCACGGTGTGCTGCTTGAGGTCCACCCAAAAATCGCCGGGCCCCTTTTCCTCTTCCTGCTTGGTCAGGTGCGGCACCAGCGTATTGATCTTCACGTACAACGCAGCCGAGTCCTCGGCCTGGCCGGAGATGATCAGCGGCGTGCGCGCCTCGTCGATCAGGATGGAATCGACTTCGTCGACGATGGCGAAATGCTGGCCACGCATGACGCGCTCTTCCTTGGCCGTGACCATATTGTCGCGCAAGTAGTCGAAGCCGAATTCGTTGTTGGTGCCGTAGGTGATATCGGCGGCGAAGGCGGCCTGCTTGTCGGCGTGCGGCATCTGCGACAGGTTGCAGCCGACCGAAAGTCCCAGGAAGTTGTGCACGCGGCCCATCCACTCCGAGTCGCGCTGCGCGAGATAGTCGTTCACCGTCACCACGTGCACGCCACCGCCGGACAAGGCGTTGAGGTAGGAAGGCAGCGTCGCCATCAGGGTCTTGCCTTCACCGGTGCGCATTTCCGCGATCTTGCCGTCGTGCAGCACCATGCCGCCGATCAATTGCACATCGAAATGGCGCATGCCTAGCGCGCGCTTGCCCGCTTCGCGAACCGCCGCAAACGCTTCCGGCAGCAAATCGTCGAGCGTCTCGCCCTTGACATGGCGATCCTTGAATTCCGCGGTCTTGGCCTTGAGTTGCTCGTCGGACAGCGCCTGCATGGCGGGTTCGAGGGCGTTGATGGCGGCGACCCGCTTGCCGTATTGTTTCAGCAGTCGGTCATTGCGGCTGCCGAAGATCGATTTCAGGACTTTGTTGAGCATCTGATGCTTTCTGTGTACGCGAACTAGCGGATGGAAAATAAGCAATGAAGCGCCACGATGATGCCGGGCGCGCAGGGGGTCGCAGGCAAGCGGCGAGCTTCACCGGAAAGGTGAATCGCCGTTTGCCTGGAACAGCGGGTCAGGGAGCGCTGGCGCGCTTGGTGGCTAGCGCCGGTTCCTGTGCCTTGGCGATGGACAGGAAGCGGTTGGGATTCAGCGGCACCGAGTTTTCACGCACTTCGAAATGCAGGTGCGGTCCGGTGGTGCGGCCGGTCTGGCCGAGTTCGCCGATTTTCTGGCCCTTCAGCACCACGTCACCGACTTTGACGATGACGCGAGACATATGGCCGTAGCGGGTGGTGAGGCCGTTGTCGTGGTCGATGTCGACCATATTGCCGTATTCGCTGTGGCGTTCGGCTACCGCCACCACCCCGCCGGCGGCGGCCAGGATCGGCGAACCGTAGGGAGCGTTGAAATCGATGCCGGTATGAAAGGCGCTGCGGCCGTTGATCGGATCGATGCGATAACCGAAGTTCGACGAGTAGTAGCCGATATCGACCGGCAGGGTTGTCGGGATCGATTTGGCGGCCAGACGCCCGTCCATCAGAATGGAATCGAGCACACCGAGCTTGTCGGCACGGTCGTCGAGCAGGCGCGAGATATCGGCGAGCCTCGCCTGGAAATCGCGGTAACTGATGTCACCGGTCAGCGATGCGGACGGAACCGGTCCGCCCTGACCCGGTGTTTCCGAGAAGTGAATGTCCTGCGCCTTGACACCGGCCGCCTTGCCGAGCCGGTCGCCGAATGCGTCGAGACGCATCAGGCGTGCCTGCAATTCGCCGAGCTTTACCGCCAGAGAACTCAATTGCTCGCGCATATCCTTTTCGGCCTGCGCGGTCTGCTGCTGCGTGAGGGTGGAGATCAGGCTCTGGATGAAGGGGTTCTGGATATCGACCGCGTACTTCATGGTCAGCCAATAGGTGCCCCAGGCGAACATGAAGCCGGCGCTGATGAAACCCATCGCCGCCAGCATGATCTGCGATTGCGAGATCGTGACGATGCGGCTCTTTGCTAAAC
>CAZCKI010000095.1:0-9355 GCA_964498815.1 uncultured Burkholderiales bacterium | reverse complement strand
CCACCCTCCACCCCCTTCGTCCACATTGACGGCGCCCCCATTTGTCCAGGCGCTCCTGACAGCGCGCGTGTGGAACGCACCTGCTCCGCTTGCGAGAGGTCGATGTTGTTGAACACAAGACTCAAGTTGGGATGCGCGATCAGGCGGCCGGCGCGATCCACGATATAGGCTTTGCCGGCCACGCCAATGCGCTTGGCGCCAACCACGTCAGCGGCGAAAGAGAGATTTACCTCCGCCATTGCATAGGCACGCGAATCTGTACCGCCCAGCCGCACGGCGAGCGAAGTGAAGGGTGCCGAGCCATCGCGAAAATAGGTCGGGCCGTATGCGGCCGACTCCAGGTGATACCAGTCGGGCATGAGCGCTTCTTTCTCGCCAAGCTGGTCCGGGTTCAAGCGGGACACATAAAGCCACTGGCGACCGCCACTTTTCACGAGGCGCAATTCAAGAATTGCCGGCACCAGCTTCAGCAGTCGATGGAGCTCCGTGCGTTGGTCGTCAATACTCATCACACCGGAAGTCCATGGGAGGGAAGCTGCCTCATCGACCTGCTTTTCGATGGAATGCAGGAACCCCTCGATGCGCGCACCTGCTGCGCTCGCCTCAACTTGCTGGATGCTGGAAACCAGCTCGACGTTTTCCCGATACGAAAGCACGAGGTCTAGCGCCCCCGCAACAAACAGCATCCCGCCAACCAGCAGGGAGATAATCAGCCAGTAGCGCTTGAAAATGCTACGCACTTCATTTCCCTCCAGATACAATGAGATCTGCCCGCCTGAGTAAATTCATAGGGACGCGTATACCCAGAGAATCCGCGGTAGCCAGATTGATCGCCAAACGGAAGCGCTTCGGATGCTCAATGGGAATGCGATTGACGGGCGTGCCAGCGAGAATCGCTGCAGTTTGGCGCGCAAACACTTCTACCGCCTCTTCAATCTGCGCTTCATAACTCGTTAAGCCACCTTCTCGCACCATGCGTGACGCTGCATAGATAGCCGGCTTGCCCGTTCCATTGAGCATTTCGCAAACCCGCTTTGCCTCGTAGATCATGGCAGTAATGCGCGGCACTAGCCAAGCATCGACGCCAGTGTGTTTTTTGCGCAGGGCTTGCCGCAAAGCCGAGACGTCCGCAGCCGGTATCGGAACGATTTTGAGCGCGAATTGCCATGCAAGTGCTTCCATTTGTCGCCAAGGTTCATTTTCGATATCGTAGTACAGGTCTTGCAACACGCCAACTGTGGTCGCCGCAGGAACCAGGTCGCGCAAGAGTTCGAGGCGCTTCGCATTCAATACGACATTACTCATAAAGCCTGTCATATTCGCTTGGCCCGACAGCGAAGGGCGCTCGACCCTGTCGGCTTGGAGTGATTGCGACGTATGGAACAACACCGGGAAGACGGCATTCTGCGTTGCAAAGGCGCGTGCGACTAGCGCATTCGTGGCGACCACCAATTGCGGCGCAGATCTGATGATCAAGGAGACCACCAAATTGACGTTCTTCTGGGGGTTTTCAGCAATGAATTGAGTAGGATGGAACTCGAAACTGATCGATTTCGCCTGATCTGGTAGCAAACGCCAACACCATTGCTGATAGCGGACGAACGCGTCGCGCGCGCCCGGCGTATCCACGTCGACAAATACTATCCTGACCAAACCTCTCTCAGGAAACAGCGCCCCAGTCGCCACACCGAGTGACGGCGTCGCAACAGCAAGTATGGCAGTTATGAATCGCCGCCTGGCCGTTTGGCTTAGGCAAATGGCCGATTGCGAGTATTCGCCATACTTAGGTAGCCTTGTCATCGCTACTTCACGAATGTGGGGTTTCAAGACCTGACAATTAAGGAGCGCAATCAATGAGTCAAATCACACAGGCCCTTTCGACGGGCGCCAGTCTGCCAGCAGAAGTAGCATCTCCGTATTACTATTTTTTTGTGTTCGTCATCCTAAAACAAGGGACGCCACCGCCGATCATCGAGATGAAGAGCCCGACAACAGTACACGAGCGTCAGTATACTGATGTGAATTCGAAAGCGAAGACAGCTTTCAATTTACAGATACTAAGCCGTCCCAGCGACGCAGGCGCAGATCCAAACTATCCGCTGCCCGCCGACCTAGCGGGGCAGCGCCCAATGACCGGACTTGCGGAGATCGAGATTGTGATCGAAAAGGGCGACATGCGGTCTATTTGGGACGTGAGTCCTCAGGCCATAGACGATCGCTTGAAAGAGCTGCTCAGGCAACCACGCTATGCAAGTGCGCTGTACTACCAGCTTTGCTGCGCAAAGATATATTGATTGCGAATCGCGACCAACATGTTTTTGCCATTTGATCAGGTGCTGTCCACCGACACTGAGGCGGTATCCGAACATGCCCGTACTCAGGAGCCAGCCGAATGGAGTAACGACCACCTTTGTGGCGTTCAATTGATTCCGAATTGGTTGAACTTGGGGGAGTTGGATGCGCTGCGCGATTTAGAGGGAGTCGCAACTTGGCGTCCAGGTCTTCTGATTAATGCCGCCGCCAACGAGCGCGAATCGGAGTGCGCATGGCTCCAACCCGGCAAAAGCACCGCGTGGCTATATCGGAAAATTGTGCGGACGTTTATCGACGCAAATACTCGATATCATTTCGATCTCCGGGGAATGAACGAGGCGCCACAATTGATTCGCTACGCGGCGGACGGGCGGATCGGGTGGCATCACGACCTGGGTTGCTGCGGCGCTTCGGTGAGAAAACTTGCGCTGATCGCACTTGTTCGCCGGTCTAGCGACTGTATAGGCGGACTATTGGAAATATCGGGCTGCGGTCCTATCGATCAGATGGACCAACACGGCTGCGCGACCGTGTTCCCCCCATTCGTCTCACATCGAGTAACGCCGTTGAACCGTGGGTCGCGAGTCAGCCTCGTCGCCTGGGCTTGCGGCCCATCTTATAGGTGATTTCATGAAAAACGATTTAAGCAACATAGAATGTTTGCCCCGCTGCAACTTAACTCCAAGCACGCCGCAGTTGCCACCAACTTTCTCCCCTCCCGAGTGTTGGGAAAAATCGTTTCTGCAGGCGCGTCGCGATGCCCCACTTACCTATCTTCCCGAGACCTTGAGGCCAAATTTCATTGAAGAGACTAAGCCTTTGGTCGAGGCGCCGGAACGCATTGCGGGAAACGGGGAGTGGTACGTTTTACGCACTTACGCAGATTTGTTGCGCCCTTACTTTGGAGGGGAAGCGGAAAAGGAAGAGCGCGTCGATAAAATTTTTGAGCGCGTTGCGCAGCCGGCCCTGAACAAACTAAGATGCCTAGACGCACACTTCGGCCCCATAGTAGCGGACAACCTGAAGCAGATTTTGGAATTCGTCCAGTCAGATACCGTGCCGATAATCACGCAACAGAAGTTAGTATTCAATCGCGCGCGCCCGTACCAATTTTCAGGAAACTTGCCACCGCCACTATTTGAAATCGAACACCCGTCATATCCGAGTGGACATACGACTACAGGGTTTTCTATCGCCTTTGTCATTTGCAGTATGTTGGACAGCGCTAAAGATAAGAATGGAAAACTTGGCACCATACGAGTTGATGCGCTCGCTGCAGCCCACCGAGTCGCCATAAACCGGGAAATTGCCGGCGTACATTTTCCGTCTGACACAGCAGCGGGCATCCAACTGGCCCGGCAGATTGTCGATGAGGCGACTCCAATAATTCAGAAGGATAAACACTACAAACTGTTCTCTGAAGCACTGCCTTCACTATTGGCATAAGGTTGCCACGGCACAAAGACCACGCAACTGCAACAGGACGGGTCATTCGATCTTCTATACGCCGCCGGTGCTTCATGCGGCCCCTTGGAAAGGGGGATCAAATTTTTTTATCCATCCTCCGATACTGAATCGCCTCCGCAATATGCGCACTAGCAATCTTCTCCTGCCCCGCCAAATCAGCAATCGTCCGCGCCACCTTCAACACTCGGTGGTACGCCCGCGCCGACAACCCCATCTTGGCGATGGCGTTCTTGAGCAGGGTTTCGCCGGCTGCGTCGGGCTGGCAGAGGGCGTCGATCTCTTTCACTTCCAGCTTGGCGTTGGGCTTGCCTTGGCGCGCGTGTTGGCGCTGGTAGGCGGCTTCAGCGCGCGCTTGCACCGCCGCGCTGGTTTCGCCGCCGCCGGCTTTCACCAATTCGAGTTGCGGCACGGCCGGCACTTCGATTTGCAGGTCGATGCGATCCAGTAACGGCCCGGAGATTCTACCGCGATAGCGCGCCACCTGGTCGGGGGTGCATCTGCATTTATTGGTGTAGTGGCCGAGGTATCCGCAGGGGCAGGGGTTCATCGCGGCGATCAACTGGAACTCGGCGGGGAAGTCGGCTTGTCTTGCGGCTCTTGAGATGGTGATGCGGCCGGATTCGAGCGGTTCGCGCAGCACTTCCAGCACGCCTCGGTCGAACTCGGGCAATTCATCGAGGAACAATACACCGTGGTGCGCCAGCGAGATTTCGCCGGGGCGCGGATTGCCGCCGCCGCCCACCAGCGCCACGGCGCTGGCCGTGTGATGCGGGCTGCGGTAGGCGCGCTTCCTCCAGTTTTCGACCTTGAATCCGCCGGTGAGGCTTTGCACAGCCGCGGCTTCCAGCGCTTCGCTATCTGTCATCGCCGGCAGCAGGCCGGGGAAGCGCGAAGCCAGCATGGTTTTGCCGGTGCCGGGCGGGCCCATCATCAGTACGCTGTGGCGGCCGGCCGCCGCGACTTCCAGCGCGCGCTTGGCTTGCGCCTGGCCTTTCACTTCACCGAGGTCGGGGTAGTGAACGACTGCGCTGCTTTCCTGCGGCACGTACGGCGCGATCGCTTCGCGGCCGGCGAGGTGCGCGCACACCTGCAACAGGTTTTTTGCCGGCAGCACGGTGGCGCCTGAAACCAGTGCTGCTTCGGCGGCGGAGGCCGGCGGCAGCACGAAGGCGCGGCCATCCTTGTGCGCTTTGTAGGTCATGGCCAGCGCGCCGCGGATCGAGCGCAGCTCGCCGGTGAGTGCCAGCTCGCCCGCGAATTCGTGGGCGGCGAGTTTATCGGCGGGGATCTGCCCGCTCGCCACCAGGATGCCGATGGCGATCGGCAGGTCGAAGCGGCCGGATTCTTTGGGCAGGTCTGCGGGGGCCAGGTTGACGGTGATGCGTCGCGAGGGGAATTCGAAGCGCGCATTCAATAGTGCCGCGCGCACGCGGTCCTTGCTTTCCTTCACTTCCAGCTCGGGCAGGCCGACGATGGTAAAGCTCGGCAAGCCGTTGGCAAGGTGCACTTCCACGGTCACCAGCGGCGCTTCCATGCCGGCCAGCGCGCGGCTGTACAGGACAGCCAGGGACATTACTTCTTACCTGTGCCTGCTTCCAGTGCGGCGATCTTGGCTTCCAGCTCGGTGAGCTTGGCGCGCGCCTTTTCCAGCAGCGCGACCTGGATGTCGTATTCCTCGCGCGTCACCAGTCCTTGCTTGGCCAGTTGCGCGACCCACTGCGCGCCGAGGTTCTTTTCCACGTCGGCCAGCGGCGAGCGGCGGATCAGGTCGTCGATGCGGCCGGCCAGCTCGTTGAGGGCGGCGAAGGCGGAAGAGGGGGATGGATTCATATATGCGCCGCATTGTAGCCGAGGCGCCACCGCTCGCGGTGTCCAACGTACGGCTCGCGGCATCCAACGTCTGGCTCGCGGTGTCCACATTGCCGCGCGCCGCCGTTGCATGACACCACGCGCCATCCCGGTGCGGGGGCCAAAAACTCCGCGACCTTTTGGTGCGCCAATCCGGCGCGCGTGAAATAAGCGCTGCAAAAACAGGCCTTTGTGCAACGCAACAGGCTGGCACGCAATCTGCTCTTGGTAACCCTAGCCTCGGTCGATCAATCGAGTGCCTTTCATCGTCGGTACCGGCGCGACTGAACACAATTCGTCCCGCACGTCCGAGAAGCCCGCGACAGGGTGATGTGATTTGGCAATTTCTTTCCACCACAACGATAAAAGGGACCCGCAATGAAGAATTCGACTCTGCTCGCTGCCGCCGTACTGTCTGCCTGTGCCTTGCAAGCCAACGCCCAGACTCCTGCTCCGGCCGCCCCTGCGCCGGCCCCGGCCGCCGCACCCGCACCGGAAAACACGCTGGTGCCCAAACTGGCCCTGTTCAGCGAATACGAATACCGCGGCATTTCGCAGACCTCCGAAAAACCGGCGGTGCAGTTCAACCTCGATTACACCAACGTCAACGGCTTTTACCTCGGCACCTTCATTTCCAATATTTCCTGGTTGAAGGATTTCAAGAAGGTGGGCGCGGTGGCGGATTCCTCGCCGGCCGAAATCGATCTCTACGGCGGCTACAAGTGGGAGGCCGTCAAGGACGTGACCCTGGATGTGGGCTACCTGCACTATGAATACGCCGGCATGAAGGCGCTGCCGGGTTTTCCGAAGGCCAACACCGATGAAATCTATCTGGGCGCCACCTACAGCTACTTCAATGTGAAGTATTCCTACGCCTTCAGCGACCTGTTCGGCACGGCGAAGAGCAAGGGATCGAGCTACCTGGAATTCAATTACTCGCAGGAAATCGCGCCCAAGTGGACCCTGAACGGCACCATCGCCAAGCAGACCCTCAAGGGCACCTACCTGGGCTTCGACAACAACAAGGAGCTCAGCTACACCGTCTTCAAGCTCGGCCCCACCTACGACCTCGGCGATGGCTGGAACGTGGGCGGGTATTACAAGACCACCGATGCCAAGCACGTCAACTACACCATCCTCGGCAAGGACTGGAGCAAGGGGCGTCTGGTGGCGTTCGTGTCCAAATCGTTTTAACGCTTCATCCACGGGAGAATCACTATGAAACTGGTTACAGCCATCATCAAGCCCTTCAAGCTCGATGAAGTGCGTGAGGCGCTGTCCGCCATCGGCGTGCAGGGCGTCACGGTCACGGAAGTGAAGGGCTTTGGACGTCAAAAAGGTCATACCGAACTCTATCGCGGCGCGGAATACGTGGTCGATTTTCTGCCCAAGGTGAAGATCGAGGCTGCCGTCCGCGACGAGCTCACCGAACAGGTGATCGAAGCCATCGAGAAATCCGCCAACACCGGCAAGATCGGCGACGGAAAAATTTTCGTCTTCAGTCTCGAGCAGGTGGTCCGCATCCGCACCGGTGAAACCGGCGCCGACGCGCTTTGATTGGGAGACTGGACATGAAAAAATGGATTGCACTACTCGCGGTTGTGACGGGCTTCGGCATCGCCGGACTCGCTACGGCCCAGGACAAGAAGGCTGACCCGGCGCCCGCAGTTGCCACCCCCGCTGCGGCCGCTGCCGCACCGGCACCCGCTGCGGCTGCACCTGCTGCTGCGGCCCCGGCTGCCGCTGCCGGCGCGCCCGCAGCCGCCACCCCGCCGCCGCCCGTTCCTAACAAGGGCGACGTGGCGTGGATGCTCACCTCCACGGCGCTGGTGTTGCTGATGAGCGTGCCGGCGTTGGCCTTGTTCTACGGCGGGTTGGTCCGCTCGAAGAACATGCTGTCGATGCTGATGCAGGTGTTCGTGACCTTCTGCCTGATCACGGTGCTGTGGGTGATCTACGGCTATAGCTTTGCCTTCACCGAGGGTAACGCTTACATAGGCGGGACGGACCGAATGTTCTTCAAAGGCATGGCGGATCTGGTCAAGGGCGATTTCGCCACCGCCGCGACCTTCAGCAAGGGTGTGGTGATTCCGGAGATGCTGTACGCGGCCTTCCAGGCCACCTTCGCAGCCATCACCTGCTGCCTGATCCTGGGCTCGGTGGCGGAACGGATGAAGTTTTCCGCGGTGCTGATTTTCATGGCGCTGTGGTTCACCTTCAGCTACGTGCCGATCGCGCACATGGTCTGGTTCTGGCCCGGTCCGGATGCGTATACCAACGCCGCCTCGGTCGATATCCAGAATGCCAAGGCCGGCCTGCTCTGGCAGTGGGGCGCGCTGGACTTCGCCGGTGGTACGGTGGTTCACATCAACGCCGGTGTCGCCGGCCTGGTGGCGGCCTTCATGCTGGGCAAGCGCATCGGCTTCGGCAAGGAGGCGATCACCCCGCACAACCTGACCATGACCATGATCGGCGCCGCGCTGCTGTGGTTCGGCTGGTTCGGTTTCAACGCGGGTTCCGCGCTGGAAGCGGGCGGCTCGGCGACGCTGGCCTTCATGAACACCTTCCTCGCCACGGCGTGTGCGGTGCTTTCCTGGGTCGGCATCGAGTGGTTGCTGCGCGGCAAGCCTTCCATGCTCGGGGCAGCTTCGGGTGCGGTGGCGGGCCTGGTGGCGATTACGCCGGCAGCCGGCAACGTCGGCATCCCCGGTGCATTCGTCATCGGCTTGGCTGCCGGCGTGGTGTGCTTCTGGGGTGTCACGGGCCTCAAGAAACTGATCAAGGCGGACGACTCGCTGGATGTGTTCGGTGTGCACGCCCTGGGGGGTATTCTGGGCGCGCTGCTGACGGGTGTGTTCAATTCGCCCGACCTCGGCGGCCCCGGCTTCCCCACCGACTGGTTCGAAATGAAACCCGGCTACACGACCATCATGGCGCAGTTCATCATCCAGGCCAAGGCGGTCGGCGTCACCATCGTCTGGTCGGGCGTGGTGGCGGCGGTGTCGCTCTTTATCGTCAAAATGGTGGTCGGTTTGCGGGTCACCGAAGAAGAAGAACGCGAGGGTCTGGATATTTCCTCGCACGGCGAATCGGCTTACAACTGATAGGGGTTTTGGCCGGGAAAAAGGGCGCCTCCGGGCGCCCTTTTTGTTGCCGGCTTGACCTGGGTCGGCTTGTTATCTTTGGTAAAGACCCTATATATATCCGAGCAATTTGCTCAACTAATTTGCCTCCGGTACACTGGCGGGCCATATCAAAGGAACTCCCAACATGAACGCGCGCGATACCTCGCTGCCGATTGCCGACGTGCAAAGCACGGCGGACACACGCAAGCTGGCCATCGACCGGGTGGGCATCAAGGCCATTCGCCATCCGATGACGATTCGCGAGCGCGAAGGCTCCACCCAGCACACGATCGCGATGTTCAATATGTACGTGGGCCTGCCGCAGCAGTTCAAGGGCACCCATATGTCGCGCTTCGTCGAGATCTTGAACTCGCACGAGCGCGAGCTGACCGTGGAAACCTTCAACCTGATGCTGCGCGAGATGGTGAAAAAGCTCGAAGCCGAGACCGGCCACATCGAGATGACTTTTCCGTATTTCGTCAACAAGGCGGCGCCCGTATCGGGCGTGAAGAGCTTGCTCGATTACGAAGTGACCTTCATCGGCGAGATCAAGAACGGCGTGCAGACCTTCAGTCTGAAGGTGCTGGTGCCGGTCACCAGCC
>CAZCKI010000094.1:0-9405 GCA_964498815.1 uncultured Burkholderiales bacterium | reverse complement strand
AAATTAAAGCCAGTGAGCGGCTTTTGCGCCTCGGCCAGCGGCGCCGCCTGCCTGTTCCTGGCCACCGGCCTCGGCGTGCCGGTATCCACCACGCACACCATTACCGGTTCCATCATCGGCGTGGGTGCCTCGCACAAATTGTCCGCAGTGCGCTGGGGGGTGGCCGGCAACATCGTCTGGGCGTGGATCCTGACCATTCCCTGCGCGGCTTTTATCTCCGCCGTCGCCTGGTGGACCGCCCAGCACTTTCTGGCCAAGTAAAGGGCCGCCTAGGCGACTTGCAGTTCATCCGCGACAAACGTGTTCGCGCGCAAGCGTGCGATCAGACTGGAGAATCCTTCCGGCTGGTGAATGTGGTGTCCCTGCACGAAATCTACGCCGATGTTTCGCATGCAGCGCAGGATGTCGGCATCCTCGACGAATTCGGCGATGGTCTGCATACCCATCACGTGACCGACGCGGTTGATCGATTCGACCATCGCGAAATCGGCGGCGTCACGGGCGGTACCCTTGACGAAGACGCCGTCGATTTTCAGGAAATCGACCGGCAGGTTCTTGAGGTAGGCAAATGACGAGAGCCCGCTGCCGAAGTCGTCGAGGGCAAAACGGCAGCCCATCGTTTTCAGGCGCCGCATGAAGCGCGTCACCCGCGACAGATTCGAAATCGCGGCCGTCTCGGTAATCTCGAAGCAAAAGCGCCCGGGCGACACACCGGTCTCGTCGAATTGCTGGAGGATGAAATCGAGCAGGCTTTCGTCGGACAGACTGACACCCGAGACGTTAATGGCCACCTGCAGCTGGTCGTAAGCGGCCGCATCGTCGCCGCGCAAATGGCCCGCGAGGCAGGTGATCATGCGCCGGATCACCCAGCGGTCGATATTCGGCATCAGATTGTAGCGTTCCGCGGCCGGTATGAAGGCCATCGGCGGCACCGTGCGCCCCGATTCATCTTTCATCCGCAGCAACACTTCCAGATGGTGGCGGCCGTCGCCGTGGCCAAGCGCTTGCACGCGCTGGAAATTGAGGAAAAAACGGTTTTCGTCGGCGCACTTCACCAGCCGCGACACCCAGCTCATTTCGCCCTGGCGCGATGAAACTTCTTCGTCGTCGATGCGAAACACCTGCACCTGGTTGCGGCCCTTGTCCTTGGCCATGAAGCAGGCGGTGTCGGCGGCCGACATTGCCACCTCGACACTTTTGCAATCGGCGTCGATGGCGGTGACGCCGATACTGGCGCTGATCGAAAACAGCCGGCCCTGCCAGGAAAACCGGAAGGCGCGAATCGCATCGAGCAATTGCAGGGCAATGCGTTCGGCCTGTTCGATGCTGCAGCCGTCCAGCAGCACGCCGAATTCATCGCCACCGAGCCGCGCCAGCAAATCGGATTGGCGCATGCGCTCACTGAGGATCGCCGACAGCTGGCGCAGCAATTCGTCGCCGGCCTGGTGACCGCAGGTATCGTTGACCACCTTGAACTGGTCCAGATCGATGTACAGCATGGCGTGGCGCAAGCCGCGCGAGCAGGCGGTGTGCAGCATGGTGCCGAGCATGTTTTCGAATTCGCGCCGGTTGACGAGATCGGTCAAGGCATCGTGGCTCGCCTGCCAGGACAGATTGCGCGCCATTTGTCGCGTATGCGTGACGTCGCGAAACACCAGCACCGCCCCGACCAGCCGCCCATCGCGCGCGCGAATCGGCGCGGCGGAATCCTCGATGGCGTATTCATCCCCAGATTTGGACAAAAGTACGGTGTGATTGGCGAGTCCGCTGGTTTCACCCTGCTGCAAGACCCGGTCGATCGGGCTCTCCATGCGCAGCCGGTCGTGTTCCGAGACGATGTGGAACACCTGGTCGGCGGGCAACCCGCAGGCTGCTTCGCCCTCCCAGCCGCAAAGTTTTTGCGCGACCGGATTGAGGTAGGTCACCAGCCCATCGGCGTTGGTCGTGAGCACCGCATCGCCGATCGATTCCAGGGTAATTTCGGCCAGCTCCTTTTCCTGGTAGAGCGCTTCCTCGGCCGCCTTGCGCGCGCTGATGTCGTTGGCCATGACGATAAAACCGCGCCGGCCGAATTGGTCGGTGAGTTGCACCCAGGCTTCGGCCGGGTAGGTCGAGCCGTCCTTGCGGCGCACTTCGATTTCCACCGGAATGGACAGGCGATCGCGACGGCGCAGCGCTTCCTGTATCACCGTCCGTCGCGACAGCGACCAGTCGGTGGTCAGGTCGAGCGCGCTTTTCGACTTCAGTTCGTCGGCGCTGTAGCCCAGGTTCCTGCAGGCGCCTTCGTTGGCGTACAGCACGCAATTGGTTTCGTCGTCGAAGATGATGATTTCGTTGAGCGATCGCTCGACGATCTGGCCCAGCCGCGCCACATCGCGTTGATGCCGACCGGCTTCGATCAGGCGCATCACCACATTGGTCAATTGGCCGAGCGCGGTGCGCTGACTGCGCGACAAGGACTTGGGATGCCGGCCCATTACCGACAGCGTGCCGATCGCCTGACCCTGGTCGGTCATCAGCGGCATGCCGGCGAAAAAGCGGATGCCGGGACTGCGGCCGACCAGCGGCTCGCTAAAGAAACGCAGGTCGTGCACCGCATCGGCGATTTCCAGCGGTTCGGCGCTATCGGCGACGTGACGGCAAAGACTGTGCACCGCCAGTTCGTTGTCGCGGCCGAATGCCGACTTTACCCACTGCCGATCGCCATCGACCAGATTGATCAGCGCGAACGGCACATCGCAAATATAGGCCGCGAGCTCGGTGATCTCATCGAAAATCGCTTCCGGTTCAGCCACTGCGCTGTCGAGACCATGCCAGGTCGCAAACGTGGCGCCGGCATGGTTCAACCGGGCGGGATCGGCGGGGGCAGGTTCGGATAAGGCGGGCATGGCGTACTCCAGTGGAGTCAACGGATGCCCATTGGTCGTGCCCTGACAATCGTGCTTACAACGGAATGTAGTCGATCACGGCGGTGGATCGACGCAGTCAGGCGCGCATTACGCTGGCGCCCGGCTGCCGGTCGGCGCTACGAATAAACAGCAGGCAACCCTCTTCGCTGCGAATGGCGCCGTGGCGCGAGCCCTTGCGCGCGAGTTGATAATCGCCCTCGCGCAACAGGCAGTCACCGAGATAGCAGCTACCTTTCAGCACCAGGCATTCCTCGTCGCCGGGATGAGCGTGGGCGGGCAGTTGGGAACCGGGATTCATGCGAATCAGCCAGGACTGTGCGGCGCCATCGTCGTATAAAACTTGCAACTGGACGTCGGGGGCGATCGCGGTCCACGCACCGGCGCCGGCGCGGACCGTGTGCATGGGCGTGTCGTGCCGTTCGGCGGCAATCGACGCAAGGATACGTTTCTTCAGGGCGGCTTCGCGTTTTGCGGCGAGCCGGGCCGGAGGCATGGCGAGCAGCAGCGACGAGGCCAGGGATTCCGGGAGAACGGGGGCAATTTTGGCCGATTTGGTCATGGTTGCCTTTATCGCGACACGTCAAAATTTTCGCCGAGCCGCTCGCGCAACACGCCGAGCGCACGGCGAATATGCGTTTTCACGCTGCCGAGCGGGATGCCGCTGTGGTCGACGATTTCGGAATGGCTCAAGCCCTGGAAAAATGCCAGCGCCAGCAGTTGACGCTGGATAGGCGTCAGCGTTTCCAGCGCGAGCAGCAAGGCGCGGTTGCCGCGCGCGGCGGCCAGCAGGTCGTGCGGATTGTCGGCGGGGTCGAATGGTTCCTCGCCGAGCTCGTGCGGATCGGGATGGCTGAAGGCTTCATCTTGTCGGCGCAGGAAGTCGAGCGCGCGGCTGCGCGCGATGATCATGAGCCAGGCCAGCACCTTGCCGCGGCTGGCGTCGTAACGACCGGCTTCCCGCCATGCCTGCAGGTAGACGTCCGAGACGACTTCCTCGGCCAGCTCCGGCCGCCGCACGATACGCAGGGCGACACCGTAGACACGACCGACGGTGGCATCGTACAGGCAGGCCAGCGCCGCCTGGTCGGCATCGGCTATCGCCTCCACCCATCCGGCAAGGCGGCTGTCGTCTTCCACGGGCAGCGGGGCCTTGGGTGGCTTGGCCTTCGCCGCCGCGCGGCCGCGCCCCATATGCGGCAGCAGTGCCGCTTCCGCGCGAAATGGTTCCAACGTATCGCTGACCATGGCTTGCCCTGCTCCCCCTGATTGATCCTGCCTGCCTTTGGTACGAATCATACCGGCAGTTGGATTCGTCGGTCGAGCCGGGAAATCCTGTCAGAACAGGCTGCCCTGGATCGCGGCGCCCGGCACGCGAAACAGTTTCCTGGTCAGGTTCTCGGGCGACTGACCACGTTTTCTCTCAAAACCGAGGCGGCGGCAGGCTGCCGCGTGGCGCTTCGCGAGCAAGTCGGCGTAGACGCCTTCGCCGCTGAAGCGCGAGCCGAATCGTGGATCGTTATCGCGGCCGCCGCGCATTTCGTGGATGCGCGACAGCACGTGTGCGGCCTTAAGCGGAAAGTGCTGGGTGAGCCAATCGCGAAACAAGTCCTTCAGTTCCCAGGGCAGCCGCAACAGGCCGTAGCCGGCATAGTCGGCGCCCCGCTCGCGGGCCGCTTGCAGGATTCTCTCGAGTTCGTGATCGGTAATAAAGGGGATTACCGGCGCCACCAGTACCCCCGCCGGAATGCCGGCCTTGCGCAAGGTTTGCAGGGTCTGCAGGCGCCGTGCCGGCGCGGCGGTACGCGGCTCCAGGTAGCGGGAAATAGCGTGATCGAGGGTGGTGATCGAAATCGTCACCTGCACCAGTTTTTTCTCTGCCATCGGCGTCAGCAGGTCGATATCGCGTTCGATCAGCGCCGACTTGGTGATCAGCATCAGCGGCTGATGAAATTCCGCCGCGATTGCTATGCAACGCCGGGTGAGCTGGTACTCACGTTCGCAAGGCTGGTAGGCGTCGGTGTTGATGCCGAGGCAGATGGCATCGCAGCGGTACCCCGGCTTGGACAAGGCGGCACGCAGCAATTCCGGTGCGTTGGTTTTGGCAAAAATGCGCGTTTCAAAATCGAGTCCCGGCGACAGCCCCAGGTAAGCGTGGGTGGGCCGGGCGAAACAATAGATGCAGCCGTGTTCGCAACCCCGGTACGGATTAACCGAATAGCGAAACGGGATGTCGGGAGACTCGTTGCTGCTGAGGATACTTTTAGCGATTTCCTCGGTCACGACGGTGGCGGGCCGTGCTGTCGAGTCGCTGCCGTCAGCATTCGGGCCGGACCAGCCATCGTCCAGTGCTTCGCGCTGCCATTGCTCGAATCGGCCCTCCAGATTGAGGCTGGCGCCGCGCCCCTTGTGGACCTGGTCGCGCTGCAATCCTTGCGAGCTATGGGTGGTTTTGAGCGACATGATGGTTGCGGAGAATGTCACTCAGTATACTGTATTTATATACAGTATACTAGCGTTGCCTGCTTGCCCGGCGGCGAAACGGCTACTGGCCCAGAGGACGCCCCCGCCACGAGAGGAGGAGAAAGGCGGGAGCGTCCGGCTCCGAGGTTGGTAGGCTGATCAATCGGCCGATAGCGGGATCGCGTTATTGATTCATGTCGGGCTCAGGCTTGCGCCAATAGCATCACCACTCCGGCGGCGACCAGACCGGTGGCGAGACCGCATACCACCGACATGGCGATCAGGCTGACAAAATCGGCGGTCGGGAATTTGGGGCGTGCGACTGCCGAGGATTGGGGGGACATTGCGGGTGCGGTCGATTTGATGCTGGCGATGACGCTGTACATGGCGGCCTCCGTGGCGAGTGGACAGCGTCATTGAACACGGTGTTCCTGGCGAAATACCGGAGTGTGCCGTGGCGCGATTCGGGCCGATGGTGGCGAAATTGTGATTGTCGCGTCGAGGCGAACGGCAGCACGCGGTCCTGCGGTATAGTCGGCGCTACCGTTTTCTTACCGTACTTGGGGTTGTCATGACAAAGCGAATTGCGCTGGTCGAGGACGATACGATCATCCTCTCCAACTATCGGGACGCGCTGACGCGCGGCGGCTACACGGTGGAAGCGTATGCCAATCGCGTCGATGCGTCCGCGGGCTGCAAGGTGCGACTGCCCGACCTGGCCATTCTGGATATCGGCTTGGGTGACGAGATCGACGGCGGATTTTCCCTGTGCCGCGAACTGCGCGCCTTGTCGGCATCCTTGCCGATCATTTTCCTGTCCGCGCGCGACAGTGATTTCGATATCGTCTCGGGCCTGCGCATGGGGGCCGACGATTACGCCACCAAGGACATCAGCATGCCGCATCTGCTGGCGCGCATCGCCGCCCTGTTTCGCAGGCTCGATGCGCAGCGCCAGCCGGCACGCGCCGAGGATGTGCTGCATCGCGGCGCGCTGCGGCTCGACATCAATCGTCTGTCGGTTGCCTGGAAGGAACAGGCGGTGACGCTGACGGTCACCGAGTTCTGGATGGTGCATGCGCTGGTCAAGTTTCCCGGCCACGTCAAGAATCGCGACCAACTGATGCGCGAAGCGGAGCTGACGGTGGACGACAACACCATCACCTCGCATCTGAAGCGCATCCGCAAGAAATTCGTCGCCATCGACGAGGCCTTCGACGAAATCGAAACCGTGTATGGCCTGGGATATCGCTGGCGCGCGGACTGATCGGCCGTGAAACCGACCTGGCGCGCCCTGCTGACGGGCATCCGCGCGCGGCTGCTGCTGGTTTCGCTGTTGCTGATGCTGATCCCGGTGATCGGCTTTCGCTTCATCCTGCAAATGGAACAGTACCTGCGCACCGGCCAGCAACAAGTGCTGGCGGGCTCCGCGCGTTTGTTGTCCGCGACGCTCTCCGACCGGCCGGCACTGTTTCCGGATACACCCGACATCAGTGCCGATGAAGCTGAACGCCGCCGTATCGTCGGCCTGTTCGGCAGCGACGATCCCGCTACCGCAGCGCACCTCGGCAGCGCCTACGATCGCTCCGACGAAGTCGAGCGCGTGCTCGGAGTAGTCACCCAGCAGGCGGTCAGGATCTGGGTGGTCGACAATCGATCGAGGGTGCGCGGCCTCTCCGGCAGCCTGCGGCGCGCTACCGACGAAGCAGCACCCGACGGAATCTTCCAGCGCACCTATCGCGGCATCGTCAGGCCGTTGTTGCGCATGGTGGCGACCGACCCGTATGCACCGGTGGCCGACAATGCCGACGCCACCTACCAGGCGGTGATGCGGCAGGTCGATCGCGCGCTATTGGGCGAACCGACCGCCTCGGCGCGGCTGGCGGGAGACAACGATGCCGTGATCCTGTCGGCAGCACAGCCAATCTGGCAGGGCGACAGCATCATCGGCGCGGTGGTCATCGAGGAAACTACGCAGGGCAGCCAGCTCATCACATTTGCCGCCATGGAATCGCTGCTCGCCATGAGCGCCATCGTGTTCGTGGTGGGCTTCGTGACGCTGCTGGTGTTCGCCGGAAAACTGGTCTACCGCGTTCGGCGTCTGCAGCGCGAGGCCGATCGCGCCATCGATGCGCAGGGGCGCATCCTCGACCCCATGCTTGCGCGCATCAGCGGCGCCGATATACCGGATGAGATCGGCGCGCTGGCGCAGACGCTGGATGCCACACTGTCGCGGCTTCGTCAGTACAACACCTATCTGGAACAAATGGCGGGACGTCTCTCGCACGAGTTGCGCACTCCGCTTGCCGTGGTGCGATCCTCGCTTGACAACCTGCGGCAGACGACTCTTGCGGACGACTCGCGCGTCTATGTGCAGCGTGCAGACGAAGGTATTGCACGCCTGGCCTCGCTGATCACCCGCATGTCGGAAGCGACCCAGCTCGAACGCATGTTGCAGGAATCCGATGCCGAACGGTTCGACCTTCGTACAGTGGTGTCCGGCAGTGTCGCCGGCTATCGGCTGGCCTACGCGCCGCGCGACATCGAATACCAGGAACCGCCGGACGCGTCGATGTTGACCGGTGTGCCGGATGCGATCGCGCAAATGCTGGACAAACTGGTGCAAAACGCATTCGATTTTGCGACGGCGGAGTCTGCTGTCACGATTGCCCTGCAGGCGGGACGAAACGACCTCCAACTGCGCGTGACCAACGAAGGGCCGCTATTGCCGGCCGGCAGCACCGGACCGATGTTCACTTCCATGGTATCGATTCGCCCCGACACCGAGGGCCACCTTGGACTCGGCCTGTATCTCGTGCGTCTGATCGCGGAATTTCATCGCGGCAGCGTGGCCGCCGCCAATCTCGCCGACGGTAGCGGCGTGCAATTCACCGTGATCTTGCCGCGCGAAAAGCCGCTGTAAGCCACGAACGGTTCATTGCGCCTTGCGCAGAGACATGAAGTAGGCAAGCACTTCGTCCGGCAAAGGAACATGACCCTTGTCGGCCACGATGGTTTCGCCGATGCTGCCATAGCCTTTGTCCATGGTCAGCTTGCGCGCGTCCTGCCACTGCCCGTAAACGCGGCCGCCGGGCCCGAACCCTTCGTCGCGGCTGGCCGCAAAACCGCGTATGGGCAGACTCACGCGCGCGGCGTGTCCGGAAAACGGCTGTCCCTCGACGCATCGTCCGCGATAATTTCCGGCTACCGGCGCCGCCGCCGCCAGCAGCTCGGGCCGGTGAAACACGGTCGCCCACACCAGGTGGGCGCCCGCCTCGAAGCCGGTGAGATAAATCCTGTCTTCGCCGTTGTAGGCGGCGCGAACGTCCTTGACGACCTGCAAAAGCCCGTCCTCATCGAAGGCGCAGATACCTTCCTTGGCGATACGGTCCCAGATGTCGTTGCTGTAGGGGTAGACCTTGGGATCGCGCTGGCCGGCGTTGCCGTTGGTGACGTTGATGGGCGTGACGATGATAAACGGCAGGTCCTTGCCGGCTTTCGCAAACCGCTCCGCGTTCAATTTGAATTCCTTCTCCGCCGCCTCGACCGCGATCACGATGGGCCACTTGCGGTCCCGCGTCCAGTTCGCCGGGCGCGAAACGTAGTACTGCATGGGATGGCCGGTGGCGGTTTTGAGTTCCACCGTGGCAGCACCTTGCGCTCGCGCCGTGCCGGAAATGGCGGTGCAACTAATAGACACGGCGAGCAAAAGAATCAGTTTTCGCATTGCTTGCAGTCCTGTCGGTAATGGTTCGGCGGGACTAAGATATCAAAATCCGGGGTGGACTTGCATCCCGCCTTTAGGCAGGTGCAAGTCCCGGCTGAGGCAGGCTGCGCGGATCGCACAAAGTAAAAAGCCCATCCTTTGGGGATGGGCTTTTTACTTAATAAGGTCTTGGCGCAAGTTGATTTTAGTTCCGGCCGCGCTTCGCGCTTAACCTGCTACGCAGGTTAGCCTCCACTAAAGTAGAAATGCGCCAACACCAAAGTAAAAAGCCCAACTCCGCGTGGGAGTTGGGCTTTTACTTGAATAAGGTCT
>CAZCKI010000093.1:8025-9417 GCA_964498815.1 uncultured Burkholderiales bacterium | reverse complement strand
CTTACCATTACAAACAGTAAAAAAATACGTTAATGCAAGACCTGACCCTAGCGCCTTTGTTTTGTTCATCTTGCCAAAACCATGATGTCAAGACGTGACCCCTGGCTTTTGTTGATGGGGTAAAGAATAGCGGAGAGGATGCGTTAATGCAAGACCTGACCCCGGCTTTGCGGTGAGTATCCTCGCGGCGGGCGGCTAAAAGGGAAGTGTAAAAAAGCCCGGCAGCGCCGGGTTGGGGGAGGTCTTTTTGTTTCTTAATACATTCGGGACGTCCCCATTTATTTGCGTGGTGTTTTTACCAATCGCATCTTCCCCCTTCGGTATGGTAGCCAACGATAATGCTTTCGGGATTAACTTCCCAGTGGACTATACATCCTTCTCTTTCCGGTGAGACATAAACCCAGTTACCGTTCTCAAGCTGATACTGTTTATCTTTCCAACCAGTTCGTGATGCGTAGCTTCCTGGTCTCTGTGTCGCAATAACCAGTCTATTAATTGGCTTACCAATCCAGCCATTTGCGTATTCAGGAAATGGCCGTATTTGTGACATGCACCCGAATGAAATTGGAAGCAAGATACTGAAACCAAGAACCCCGAGAATTTTTTTCATCCTACCGCCCTGACAAATATTGATCTCTCTGAGATTTAGTTACAGTCAAAGCCATACCAGGTATGCCGTCAAATAGGGCAGCGTATGTTATACCAGCGGCTGGGAGCATCCCCGGTACGTTAAGGGCATTTCTTGCAAAATTACCGCCCCATTCATCTAACCGAACTTGCATAACGTCGTGGAAACCGCTAACTGGGTTGACACCTCGGATATTATTGGCAGCTCGGCTAACAATTCCGCCTTCACCCCACCATGAATTGGAGTCAACGGGACCAGCCGTTCCAATGTTGTTTGCTCCCTGAACGGGCATGCCGAATTCTCCTTTGTCTACGGCATCACCGCCCTTGTCCCACGTGACATCATATTTGACGACCTCGTTGTATCCGTACCTTGCAGTAGAGGTAATGGCAGAGAACTTAAAGCCGTCTTCGAATTTTCCACCCTGGAATTTTGAATTTACGCCACCAGCCATGCTGTTTGCACCAACCCGCTGCAAGCTCCATTGGTCGCCAAAGTATCCATCAACGCCACCGAAGATCCCACCGGAAACTCCACCATAGACTGCACCTTTCACCGCACCCTGCGGGCCGTTGTAGAGCAAACCAGATGTTGCGCCGACCGTCGCCCCGGCAGCCGCGCCGGCAATCACTGAGTTGACCATGATGCTGTTTGTTGTGCTCGCGGCGAGCGACCAGAATGTGCTTTGGAACACCACCGGCGCAGCAACAATCGCCACCGCAATCACCACCACCGGCTTCAACACATTATCCCTAAACTTCGTC
>CAZCKI010000093.1:0-7925 GCA_964498815.1 uncultured Burkholderiales bacterium | reverse complement strand
GGTCTGCGGACATGAAACGTGCGAGTGATGGATCATAAACCCGCCCATTCATATTAACGGGGAACTCCGACACGAAGCCGTCGTAAACACAGCCCGAATCCCTAGACCCTATGCGGCTTTCAGGGCAATAAACGAAGACGCTTCTCCTCGGTCTCGAACAAATTTTCCTAGAGGCACATTCTGCCATGCAAAGCCGTTGGCATAGTAGCGTTTTTTTCTTAGCCGCCGATTCCGTCAAGGGAGGAAGCGCAGCGGCCCTTGACGGCCCGGTAGAGATACGCTTCCGGCGCGGTTGCAGGTGGGTTTCAGCCTGCAACTGCTGCCCAGTGGCGAGCGTTTGCTGTTGATTTGAAGGGAGCCCCTGGGGGCGGATGGGGTGATGGCTGCGAGCACGGCAGCGCAAGACGCGAAGCGGCTGAAGCCCGAGCGCAGCAGCCCGCACGGGCGGGCCGGGGAAGACCTACGCGGTGGCGCTTTTAGCGCGACCGCACCAGGCCGGGGTGTGGGGGGCTACGCGCCCCACATCAACCAAAGCGCGTAGCACAAGCAGCAGGCAGGGGGCGCCCGACATCACATCGAATTATGCGAAGTGCGCGGGCGTTTTCGCGCACTTGCGAAGCGCACGCATAATTGGATGTTATGTTACACGCTCGCCGTTTACCCCCTGCCTGCATAAGCTCGGCCTTTGCGCTGGATGACCGGCGGGCCTGAACGGCCTGACGGACAGCCAGCGCAAAGCACAACATTATTCCACCGGCGTGATAGACGGCACTGCGCCTGACGCAACGTGACGCGCTAGCGAAGGCGCGGGGCTTGCGCTTTTTTTCCTGCAAGCGCCGTGACTGAGCGGTCAGATAGTTTGCGTTCAGCGGTGCGCCGCTTTTGGCGCGTCCGCTGCAACGCCGTCCAGCTCATCCACCGCCTGTTCGTTGCCGCCACGCCTCTGCAATCGCGCCGGATGCGTGGCCTCATGCACTGCCTTCAGTTTGGTCAGGCTCACTTCGGTGTACACCTGCGTGGTGGAGATGTCGGCATGCCCCAAGAGCACCTGGATGAAGCGGATGTCGGCGCCGTTTTCCAGCATGTGGGTGGCGCAGGCGTGGCGGAACAGGTGGCAGGCGCCGCTCTTGCCGATGTCGGCGGCGCGCACGTAGCGCCGCACCAGGTCGCCCAGCCGGCGCTTGAGGAAGGCCTCGCCATAGCCGGTGAGGAACAGGCTGTCGTCACTCTGTGCGCTGATGAATTGGGGGCGCACTTCGTCGCGGTATTTGGCGAGCCAGGCAGAGGCGCGCCCGCCCAGGGGAACGAGCCGGTCCTTGTTCCCCTTGCCTGCGCGCACCATCAGGCTGCCGCGTTCGGTGTCCACGTCAGTGAGTTTGAGGTTGGTGAGTTCCATGCGGCGGATGCCGCTGCTGTAGAGGGTTTCCAGGATGGCGCGGTCGCGCAGGCCCGAAGGTGTCGTCACATCCGGCTGGGCCAGGATGGTGTCTACTTCATGCGGGGTGAGCACGTGTTTGGGCAGGCGCTTCGGGAGCTTGGGCAGGATGAGGTCAGCAGCGGGGTTGTAGAGAATGTGGTTGTCTCTCGCCAGCCACTTGAAGAAGCTTTTGAGGGGGACGATGCGGTGGATCTGGGTACCGACGGTGAGCGGCTGGCCGTCCGCCTTGCGGTGGTGGTAGAGGTGGCGCTGGTAGCGTTCCAGGATTTGACGGGTGATGTCCTGCGGGCGGTTGATACCGCGCTCGCTGCACCAGGCGATGAACCAGCGGATCACATTCTGGCGGGTTTCGATGGTGCGGGCGGTGGCGCCGGTGGCGCGGGCGTGGTCGAGGTGGGCGGTCAGATAAGCGTCGAACAGGGTAGCAGGCGGCGCAGGCTTGGGCGTGGGGCCTTGGGCTTTGCGGCGCATGTCAGGCAGAAGCGGCTAAAGGAATGTGCGGGTATGACGATGTTTTACTGTTGCCGCGCAGGAGGTGCGTTTCGTGGGTGGCTTGTGGGGTATCGTCCAAGGTGGCCGGTTCGCGGGGGTTTTCAGGGAATTCGTTAGCCCGACTACCCACCGACTTGGCACCGGCCACGGGCCGACCAGACTCCGACCGGCTGGCAGTTTGCCCCGACCGCGCAACATCGTAGTGGCAGCGCAAGGCTTCAATATCGGTAAGCCCAGGGAAGCGCAGCGTGCTGTCATCGGCGATCATGTCGTACACCAGTTCATATTCAAAGCCATTGGCCTTGGTGCGGTGCGTGACCAAATATTCCAGTTCGGCCAAGCGTGCCAGATGAATTTTTAATTGCGTGTCGCCCCAGGCAATCGCCTCACGTAAGACCCGGCGGCTAAAGCGGTAGTCCGCGCGCTGGATGGCCGTAGCCTGGCAGTGCTCGCGGACATGGCCGTCGATGAGTTGCAACAGGCGCCGCGTCTGCGGCGGCAATTCATCAAGACTTCTTCCTAGCACTTCATGCGCGATGGCGTTGGCCTGGGCGATGTCGCTCAGTTCCACTTCGATGTAGTCGATAGTCTCCCCGCCGCGCCGGTGGGTTTTGATTTCGCGCTGGTGCTGGTGCAGGAAGGCGATGACGTCAATCAGGGTGAGGTACTTTTCATGATCGCGTCTGAGGCGCGTGGTCTGGTCGGGGAAGGTGAGGTACTGGGCAAAGGGGTTGAGCACGTCGAGCGGTTTCAAGAGGCGCTGGGCGTTCTGGTGCAGGGCAATCAGGGAGGCCTTGTCGTGGCATGCGAGCAGGCCTTGCAGGGTGCGGCGGTCGCGCTGGCGCTGGTGAATCGCGCGCGTCTGCGCGCGGCCTTCATCCACGGCCAGCACCAGGCAGCGGTTCATCAGTTCTTCGTCGATGTCGCGCGCGGTGGTGGTGAGCAGCAAAGCCACCGGGCCTTCGACGCGGTAGGCCTGGGTGATCAGGTTGCCGGTGTGGGGGTCTTTGCCGGTGGATGCGATGGTGAGTTCGCCTTCGCTTTGCAGGAGCTTCAAGGCGTAGCTGGCGCGGCTGGCGCCCTCTTCCTCCACAATCGCCAGGCACTTGTGCTTGAGGTTGGTCTCACCCATGTAGAAGAGAGATTGGCCGGTCATGGCGGAGTATTTAACTTTTTGTTCGTCGGGGATGAAGGCGAGCACGGCGTCCATCAGGGAAGATTTACCCGCCGCGCTGCTGCTTTGGATGACGACGCCCAATGGCCGGTCGAGCAGGCGCGAGACGGCGGCCAAGTACGTCACAAGCTTGTTGGTGCGCTCGCCGACCAGGCCGCATATTTCAAAGTCGGTCAGGATGCGGTGCATGAGGTCGGGCGATTGCAACAGCGCGAGCGCGGCGGTTTTGTCGGCGTCGCTCATGTCGGGCCGTGCGGGTTCTTTCGGCTGCAATGCCTGCCTGATCTGTTCGTCCTGCAAGGCCTCCAGCTTGAGCAGTACGCGCCCGAGGTCGGTCTTGATGAGGTCTTCACTGATACGTAGTTCGATGGCGGCCTGGGCGATGTAGCTGGCTCTTGCGCGCGCGTGGTAGAGGTCGAGCGTATCGACGTGGAAGGCCTCGCCTTGGGAAGCCAGCACATTCACCTTGAGCACTTCATGGCTCAGGTTCTTTTGCAGGCCGCGCACCCGGTAGCGCCGGTCGGCGAAGGTCAGCACGATTTCTGCTTCGCTCACCTCGGCGGCCACCTCGCACGCGGGCGCGGGCGGCACGGGAGAGGCAGGCAACGGGTTCGCTTCCTTGGCGGCTAAAGGAAGAACAGCCGGGGCGGTTTCCGCCGCTGGCGGCATGACAACAGGAGCGGATTTGAGATCACAATTTGTGACCTCAAACGCTACCTGCGTAGGCTGACTACCCTTGCCGAGCCACACCGCTTTGCGAATAGCCAGCCCCAGCGATTTCTCCGCAGGTGCCACCTTCAAGGCGTAGTCGTTGGCGTCCATGCCCTTGGGAAACTGGATGCGGTAGCAGTCGATGCCAGCCGCCATCAATTTCTCGGCGAGCTTGTCAGCGGCGGCGTCGCCCGCCGCGTCGCGGTCGTAGGCGATCAACACACGCTCCGTGCCATAGCGCTTGAAGGCGGCAAGATGATCGTCGGTAAAACCTTCTACACCATACGCAGCAGTGACGTTGCGGTAGCCCGCGCACCAGAAGGTCAGCGCGTCGATCAGGGCTTCGCATAGGATGATTTCTTTTGAGGCGGCCAGCGCCTCAATATTCCACACCCCATGGTGCGGGCCGGGCAGGTACAGGTGCAGCGGCGTGCCTTTGCGTAAATCGTCGCGCAGCTTGCGGCCGTACACTTCGGTAACAAAGCCCGCTTCGTCGAACACAGGAATCACCAGGCTGCCATTGAAGTGCTCGTGGCCGGATTCGCGCAGGATGCCGATGGTCTGCAAGCGGCTGCGGATTTCCGCACCGGCACGGCGATTTTTTTCCGGGAGGCGCAGGCCTAGCGTGCGGTCGGCCAGGCCGAGTTTGAAGGTGTCGATGAGGTCGGGGTGGGTGAGGCCGCGCGCTTGCAGGTACAGGAGCGCTTCGGGGTTCTGTTTCAGGCGCGCGTGGTAGAACTGGATGGTTTCGTTCAGGAGCGCTTGACCGTCGGCGTCGAACGATACGGGCG
This sequence comes from uncultured Burkholderiales bacterium, assembly GCA_964498815.1. Classification (GTDB taxonomy): domain Bacteria; phylum Pseudomonadota; class Gammaproteobacteria; order Burkholderiales; family Usitatibacteraceae; genus UKL13-2. The sequence goes on along the minus strand of CAZCKI010000093.1, from coordinate 3,319 downwards.
GCGGGAGTTTGCGCACGGTGGAGCGTTTGACGGGGGCGGCAGAACTGGCAGCTAAAGAAGAGCCTGTCTTGAGCACTGTCGAAAGACCTTCGCGCAGCAGTTCCACCGCATGGCGGAAGGAGACGCCATGCTTTTTCATCACCCAGTCAATGGGGCCACCCCCTATGCCGCAACCGAAGCAGTGCCACAGGTTCTTGGCAGGCGTCACGATCAGGCTGGCGGTGTCGTCTTCATGGAATGGGCAGCAACCCGTCAAATCCTTGCCGTATTTCTTGAGTGCAATGCCGGAATTTTCTACCAGGCGTTCTACGCTGACTTCATTTTTTAGCCGCTCGATTTCTGAATCCGGGATGCGTGCCATAAATCAGTCTCCATGCAAAAACCTGTCAAGGGGGTTGGCGTAAAAATAACTTGGTTGAATATTACGCCATATTGGCGTACAGTCAACTACCAACTAAAAACAGGGGTTATCGTTATGGCATCGCTACTACATCAGCAATGGATTACCGTAATGACCCAAGACGAGAAGGAATATTTCAAGATGCTGGGCAACCGCATGGCGCAACTGCGCAAGGAGCTGGGTTTGACACAGGTTCAGCTTGCTCAGTCGCTCGGCATTTCTCAGCAGATGGTGGCTTCCTATGAGGTCGGGCGCAGACGCATTCCGGTGTCAATGTTGCCCGCTCTGGCGCAGGTGCTCAGAGTGCAGATAGACGAGCTGCTGGGCGATATGGCAAAGAGCCGCTCTAAGCGCGGACCTGCCTCGCAGTTGCAGCGCAGTATCGAGCGTATCAGCGAGTTGCCCAAGCCAAAGCAGCGTTTCGTGATAGAAATGCTGGAAACCGTGTTGGCCCAGGCTAGCCGCTAAAGGAGATTGATTATGACGACGCTGGAACTGAAACTGAATCTCCCCGATGAGTTGGCGCAACGCGCGCAAAGCGCGGGGTTGCTAGCACCAGAGGCAATCGAATCGATGTTGCGCGAGCAGCTAAAGAAGCAAGCCGGTGAGCAGTTGCGCGCAACGTGGGCGCGCATGCCGCGCGAGGAGCTGACGCCACAGGACGAGCAGGAAATCGTCGAGGCGGTGCGCGAGGTGCGCGCCGAGCAGCGCAAGCGTACCAACAGTTGATGCGGCTGGTGCTGGATACCAATGTGGTGGTCGCCGGTCTGCTATGGCACGGCGCACCGCGCCGGTTGGTCGATCTGGCTATCGATAGCGAGGAGATTTCGCTCTACAGCAGCCCGGTGCTGGTCGGGGAGCTGGCGAATACGCTAGGCTATGAGAAGTTCGCCAGGCGTATCGCGCAATTCGATACCAGTATCGCGGCGCTGGTGGCGCAGTATGAGGCGCTGGTGACGCGGGTATCGCCCGCGCATACGCCGCGTGTCGTGCCCAATGATCCCGATGATGATCATGTGCTGGCTTGCGCCGTGGCCGCTCATGCACAGTTGATCGTTTCCGGCGATAAGCATTTGCTGGCGATCAAGTCTTATCAGGATATTTACATCGTCACTGCTGTCGAGGCGGTGAACATCCTGACGGCGGGCGGCTAAAGAAGGGGTGTAAAAAAACCCGGCAACGCCGGGCTGGGGGGTCTTTTTATTTCTTAAACGCAGCTAAAAGCTAGACCTGCCCCCGCGTTTCATCGCTGCCTCCTTATTCCTTACATCGGAACTCTGCCCAACCGCCGCCTCCCTCTACCTCTCCACCACGAATTACAGTTACACCACGCACGCACTCCGGAGGAACAAGTCCCTTTGCTTTAAGGTATTCCGGTACCGCCGTTTTCCGATCTTTCCCATACTGTTCAGCAACCTCTCTCCATCTGTAAGAAACCTCATAGAGTCCCGTCTCTAATGTCCGAACGGTACGGTGAATCTGTCCAGGGGAATAAATATCAAAACCCCCGCCACACCCAACCAAGGGAAACGTCAGGGCGATGAGCGCAAAACCGATAACTCGTCGGGTCATCGCTGCCTCCTTATTCCTTGCATCGGAACTCTGCCCAACCCTTTCCTCCTTCACCTTCTCCGCCACGAATCACCGTTACCCCCTGCATACATTCAGGAGGAACAAGCCCCTTCGCTTTGAGATATTCGGGAACTGCTGTTGCCCGATCTTTCCCAAAGCGCTCTTCGACATACGGCCATTCGTAATAAACCACATAGACCCCCGCCCCCCGCGACTGAACTGTCCGGTGAATTTGACCGGGTGAGTAAATATCGAAACTTCCTCCGCATCCAACCAAGGGAAACGTCAGAGCGATGAGCGCAAAACCGATAACTCGCCGTTTCATCGCTGCCTCCTGGAAAGGCTATCGACAACCACTTGGCCAGATGCTTCACCAAGATAACTTACCGCCGTCAAAGCCCCAGCCACCGGCATGCCGGCAAAGCTGTACGCTTGGAAGATGCTGTCAAAGCCTGTCCCCCGGCTCATGTAGAAACCATTGGCAGTGTTGTAGCTCCAACTGTTGAACCAGTCGTGCACCTTGGAGACATCCGTTACGAAATAGCGCAGATACTTGTTGTCCAATGCTCCGCCCGGGTCGTACCAATGCTGCCCGGAACCCTCGAGCTCCATCCCGGATCTTGTCAGCCAGTTACCTTCTTTATTTGGGTTAAGACTCCAGTCCACATCGCGCGCGCCATCCGTTCTGATCTGGCCACGCTCGTCATAAAGGCATGATCCACCTCCGGAATTGCAGGCTTGAACTTTCAGGCCATCAGTGGCCTGCCGTGTATAGTCCCATCCATATTTTGCCGACGATGTAAGGAAACTCGTTTTAAATCCATCCCCAAACTTTCCACCCTGCAACGTCGAATTTACCCCACCAGCCACGCTGTTCGCGCCAACTCTATCCCAGCTCCATTGATCACCAAACTGAGCATCAACCCCGCCAAAGATGCCGCCAGTAACACCACCAGTCACCGCACCCTTCACCATCCCCTGCGGTCCGTTATAAACCAAGCCCGCCGTCGCCCCGATTGTCGCGCCTGCCGCAGCCCCTGCCGCGATGCTCGAACCGGTCATCACGCCTGCGTAAGCTGAAGCGAAAGGCGCAGCATAAATCGCCACCGCAATCACCACCACCGGCTTCAACACATTATCCCTAAACTTCGTCCACCAAGAGTACCCACTCGGATCGGTATAGGACAACGGATTATTCAACACATAAGAATACCGATTAAAACTCTGCCCATTCCCCGGCGCCTGGATGTTCGGGTCTGCGGACATGAAACGTGCGAGTGATGGATCATAAACCCGCCCATTCATATTCACCAGCCCCACCTCCAGCAGCGTCTCATGCCCGGTAAA
>CAZCKI010000092.1:0-9441 GCA_964498815.1 uncultured Burkholderiales bacterium | reverse complement strand
CGAATAGCCGGAAAGGCTAGGTGAGAAATGCGGGGGAGGATACGATGAACGTAAGCAATATGAACAAAAAAGCATGAATGCTGCATTGCACAAATGGAACTATACGCGAGGTCTTTGAGGAAAGCCAGTGATTTCACTAGACATTTTGTAAAACCAGGTTGCATTTGCAATCCTAAGCCGCACTTCCTGCGTCCAACCACCAAACCAACGCCACTGGGTTCCCGCCTTCGCGGGAACGACGGTAGTGGGCTGACAGGGGTCCCCATGAGAGCCGCCGAGCAGCGCAGCAGACGAAGGGGCCGTCGGCGAGGATTGTCTGAGCGGCGAGCACCACCCTCAAACATTTGTGCAGTTGCCCCCGCGAGCCGCGAGTTCCGCAGCCGCCTTCGTCTGCGAGCAGCGCAGGGTACCCCGAAGGGGCGGCGAACCTGGGGTCGCCTTTCTTTGCCTACTTTCTTTGGCGAAGCAAAGAAAGTAGGTTGCCGCCGGGCAACCCCCGGCCAGCTTGTATATAGGCAAACGAAACCTCTCGCTCAACTGTCCGCCCGGACACCCACCGGACACAACGGACAGGCTCTCTAGCCCAATAAAATTATTAATAATCAACAGCTTAAAACTTGGCACAGTCCCTGCAATACACCTCCATAACCAAGTCAAAACCCGCAAATCCAAGCCATGATCCGCGACACCTCCGCCCAAGACAAAGTCATCAAACCGGCCCCCAACGCCCGCAAAAAACAACTCCTGCTTTGGGGCGGCGGCGCCGCAATCGCCATCGTGGCCATCGCCCTCCTGCTCTCCGCCTGGCGCGGCAGCTCCCAATCGGTCAGCGGCGCGCGCCTGCGCATCGGCACAGTCACCCACGGCACCCTGGTGCGCGATGCCTCCGTCAACGGCAAGGTGGTCGCCGCCATCAGCCCCACGCTCTACGCCACCGCAATCGGCACAGTGAATCTGAAAGTAAATGCCGGCGACACCGTCAAGAAAGGCGACATCCTCGCCATCGTCGAGTCGCCCGACATCCAGGACGAATTCAAGCGCGAACAAGCCAGCTACGAACAGCTCGAGGCCGAAGTCGCACGCCAGCAAATCCTCGCCCGGAAACAAAAACTGCTCGCCCGCCGCGACGCCGACCAGGCCGAGATCGAACGCGCTTCCGCCGCATTGACGCTCGAGCGCATGGACAAGGCCGGCGGCGAAGGCGTGGTCGCCAAGAACGACTATATGAAGGCCAAGGACGCGCTGCGCTCGGCCAACATCCGCAGCACCCACGCCAGCGTCGCCGCCGAACTGGAAAACGACGACGTCGCGCTGGAACTGAAAACCAAGCAAAGCCAGTTGCAGCGCCAGCGCCTGACCATGGAATACGCGCGTCGCAAAGTGGAAGACCTGAAGGTGAAGGCCCCCGTCAACGGTTTCATCGGTAGCCTCTCGGTCGCCAATCGCAGCGTGGTGCCGGCCAACACGGCGCTGATGACCCTGGTCGATTTGTCGGTGCTGGAAGTCGAACTGGAAATCCCCGAATCCTATGTGGCCGACTTGGGTCTCGGCATGAACGCGGAAATCGCCATCGGCGACACCAAGGCGGTCAGCAAGCTCTCGGCCCTGTCGCCGGAGGTGGTCAAGAACATCGTGCTGGCGCGAGTGCGCTTCACACAACAACCGGCCGGCCTGCGCCAGAGCCAGCGTGTGTCGGCGCGGCTCCTGATCGAGGAAAAGCCGAATGTGCTGCTGGTGCCGCGCGGACCCTTCGTGGAAAACGAGGGCGGCAAATTCGCCTACGTCGTCGACGGCGGTGTCGCCGAACGCCGCCCGATCCGTCTCGGCGCCACCAGCATTTCCGCCGTCGAAATCCTCGACGGCCTGAAGGAAGGCGACAAGGTTGTCATCGCCGGCACCGAAACGTTTGAAAACGCCGCCAGAATTTCCATCAACAACTAATCCACTCATCCTCCTTCGAAAGGGAACCGCGCCATGTTTCGCATGCAAAACCTGAGCAAGACCTATCGCACCCACATGATCGAAACCCATGCCCTGCGCGGCTTCGACATCCACGTCCGCGAAGGCGAGTTCGTCACCGTCACGGGGCCCTCCGGTTCCGGCAAGACCACCTTCCTCAATATCGCCGGCCTGCTCGAGACCTTCGACGGCGGCGAGTACACGCTCGACGGCGTCGACGTGAAGGGCATGAGCGACGACGCGCGCTCGCGGCTTCGCAACGAAAAACTCGGTTTCATCTTCCAGGGCTTCAACCTCATCCCCGACCTCAATCTCTTTGACAATGTCGATGTGCCGCTGCGCTATCGCGGCCTGTCCAGCGCCGACCGCGCCCGCCGCATCGAGGATGCCCTCACGCAAGTGGGCCTCGGCTCGCGCATGAAGCACTACCCGGCCGAACTCTCCGGCGGACAGCAACAACGTGTCGCCATCGCGCGCGCGCTGGCGGGCGCGCCCAAACTGCTGCTGGCCGATGAACCGACCGGCAATCTCGATACGCAGATGGCGCGTAGCGTCATGGAGCTCCTCGAAGAGATCAACGCCCGCGGCACCACCATCCTGATGGTCACGCACGACGCCGAGCTGGCCGTACGCGCGCAGCGCAATGTGCATATCGTCGACGGCCAGGTCAGCGACCTGGTGCGCAAGGCGCCGACCCTGTTCGACGTCAAGGCCGCCGAACACGCCGCCGCAGTAGCCAACGCAACCGCCTAGGAGCCGCCATGTTCCGCTACTACGTCCTGCTCGGCGTGCGCAACCTGCGCCGCAACCCCGCGCTGACCGCGCTGATGGTGCTGACCCTCGCCATCGGTGTGGCCGCCAGCGTATCCACGCTCACCATCCTGCACGTGATGTCGGGCAACCCGATCCCGGGGAAGAGCGAGCGCCTGATCGTACCGTTGCTCGACAACGGCCCGCTGCGCAGCTACGTCGCCGGCGCGGCGCCGGACGATAACCAATCCACCTACCGCGATGCAATCAACCTCATGCAAGGCGGCTTCGGTCTGCGCCGCACGGCGGTATTCGGCATCGGCGGCTCGCTGGAACCGGAGCGGCCCGACTTGCCGGTGGAGGGCATCGACGGCCTGGCGGTGTTCAGCCCCTACTTCGCCATGTTTGAAACGCCCTTCCTGTACGGCAACGCCTGGTCCGAGGCCGAGGACAAGAACGCAGCCAACGTCGTGGTACTGAGCCGCGTACGCAGCGAAAAACTGTTCGGCAAGATCAACCCGGTCGGCAAGCGCATGCGCATGTTCAACCAGGACTTCCAGGTGATCGGCGTGCTCGACACCTGGAACCCGCTGCCGCGTTACACCCATCTCATCAACGGTAACGGCGGCACTGTCACCGGCGAGGACGGCATCTTCATTCCCTTCAACGCCGCCATCCATGCCCAGCTCTACGGCAGCGGCAGCACCACCTGCAATTCGGATCAGGCGCCCGGTTACCAGGGCTTCATCGACTCCGAGTGCACCTGGATCCAGTTCTGGTTCGAACTCAAGTCGGCCTCCGATCGCGGCGCGCTCAAGGACTACCTCACCGCCTACACCTCTGAGCAGGGCAAGCTCGGCCGCTTCCAGCGCAAGGCCCCGGTCGTCACCTACGATGTGATGGAGTGGATGAATCTCCTGCAAGTGGTCAGCAACGATACTCGCCTCGCCGTATGGCTGTCGTTCGGCTTCCTGGTGCTGTGCCTCGTTAACACCGTGGGCCTGCTGCTCGCCAAGTTCTCGGTGCGCGCCCCTGAAGTCGGCGTGCGCCGCGCCTTGGGCGCAACCCAGGGCGACATCTTCCGGCAATTTCTGGTCGAGGCCGGCGTAATCGGCATCGCCGGCGGCATTGCAGGCCTGCTGCTCAGCCTTGCGGGCCTCGCATTGATCGCAAAAGCTTCGCAGAATTTGTCTGCCGTGGCGCACATGGACTGGGCGATGCTGCTCCTGACCGTGGTACTGGCGCTGGTGGCGAGCCTGCTGGCCGGCTTGCTGCCAACCTGGCGCGCCTGCCAGGTGACGCCGGCCATCCAGCTCAAATCGCAATAAGAACTGTGCCCATGGAGATCCGTCGAAAGCTCTCCACATGGCTGCGCAAGCAAGCCCTGCCGGTATTGTTCGCAATACCGGTGGCCATCTGTCTCATGATCCTGGCCGGCGCACTCTGCACCGTCGGACCGGCTGTCTAAATCTCTGAGGACCACCATGGAAATCCGCCCGATTCTCTCCGCCCTGTTGCGCAATAAAACCGCGCCCCTTTTGATCGCGGCCCAAGTCGCCATCAGCCTCGCCATCCTCGCCAACGCGCTGCACGTCATCAACCTGCGTCTCGCCACCTCGGCTCGGCCTTCTGGCATCGAAGACGAGGCCAATGTGTTCTACATCGCCAAGCGACCGCTGCAAAAGCTCAACCACGCCGACACCCTCGCCCAGCAACAGCGCGACGCGGAAGCGCTGGCCGCCATTCCGGGAGTGAAGGCGGTCTCATTCGCCAGCCAGATGCCGATGTCGCAGTCCGGCAACAATAGCGGCCTCTCCACCGATCGCAAGCAGACGCAGTCGACCGCCACGGCGGGCATGTATTTCAGCGCCGGCCCCCTGATCAAGGCCATGGGACTGAAGCTCATCGAAGGCCGCGACTTCAACGCCGATGACGTGGTCGAGGTCGACAGCGAACTGGACGACGTCGGCAAGAAATTTCCCAAGGGCATCATCATCACCAAGGCGCTTTCCGATTTGCTCTATCCCGGCGGCGGCAGTGCAATCGGCAAGACCGTCTTCTACGGCACCGGCAACGACGCCGCCGAGTCGCGCGTCGTCGGCGTGGTCGAGCATCTGCAAACCGCCGGCGCGCAGTCCGGCGTCAAGGGCGAATACTCGGCCATCGTACCGATTCGCATGTCTTACACCTTCTCGCGCTTCGTGGTGCGCACCGAGGCCGGCCAGCGCGACCGCATCATGCCCGAGGCCGAGACTGCCCTGCGCAAGGTGGCGCCGGGGCTGATGCGCATCCGCACCCAGTCGGTCGAACAGGACCGCACCGACCGCTACCGCAACGAAAAAGCGCTGGCCTGGATGCTGGTCGCCGTCAGCGGCCTCTTGTTGCTGGTCACCGCCAGCGGCATCGTCGGCATGACCACCCTGCGCGTCGCCCAGCGCAAGAAACTGATCGGCGTGCGCCGCGCCCTGGGCGCACGCAAGCGCGACATCCTGCGTTACTTCATCACCGAGAATTTCCTCATCACCAGCGGCGGCGTGGTCGCCGGCCTGATCCTCGCCGTGCTGCTCAACCAGTTGCTGGTGAGCCAACTGGAGATGAGCAAGCTGCCGATCGGTTATCTCGCCTATGGCGCTGCCACACTCTGGTTGCTGGGTGTGATCGCGGTGTACGGCCCGGCGTGGCGGGCAGCCGGTATCTCGCCGGCCATCGCGACCCGTAGCGCATAGCTTGGTCGTGCGCAGGCCGGCAGTGCGTAAAATAGGCAAGGTGATCACCCGCGCCCAGATCCCCACTGTCCTGGTCATCGACGACAATCGCTCGATCGCGGTTGCGCTCGAAGTGTTGCTGTCGCTGCACGAGATCGAAACCCTGAGCGCCGCCGCGCCCGAAGAGGGTCTGGCGCTGCTCGACAGCCACGGCGCCGACCTCGTCATCCAGGACATGAACTTCGCCGCCGACACCACCTCCGGCGCCGAAGGCACGGAACTGTTCCGGCGCATCCGCGAACGCCATCCCGATTTGCCGGTGATTCTGCTCACCGCCTGGACTTCGCTCGACGCCGCCATCGATCTCATCAAGGCCGGCGCCGCCGATTACCTCGCCAAGCCCTGGGACGACCAGCGCCTGATCGCCAGCGTCAAGAACCTGATCGAACTGGGACAGGCCAATCGCGCGTTACAACGACGCCTGCTGCGCGAACGCAAGCAAAAACACAAGCTCGAACAGAACTTCGACCTGCGCGGCCTGATCTGGCGCGACGGCGCCACCGAACGCGTACTGGACATGGCCTGCCAGGTGGCGCGTGCCGATGTGCCGGTGCTGATCACCGGACCCAACGGCGCCGGTAAAGAGCGCATCGCCGAAATCATCCAGGCCAATTCCATGGTGCGCGACGGCCCCTTCGTCACACTCAACTGCGGCGCGCTGCCGGCCGAATTGATCGAAGCGGAATTGTTCGGCGCGGATGCCGGCGCCTATACCGGCGCCGGCGCCGCACGCGAAGGCAAGTTCGAAGCGGCCGACGGCGGCACCCTGTTCCTCGACGAAATCGGCAACCTGCCGGCGGCCGGGCAGATGAAGCTGCTGCGCGTATTGGAGACCGGCCGCTTCCAAAGGCTCGGTTCGAACAAGGAACGCCAAGTGAAGGTGCGCGTCCTCAGCGCCACCAACGCCGACCTCGGTGCGATGATCAAGGCCGGCAGCTTTCGCCAGGACCTGCTCTATCGCCTCAACGTGATCGAACTGCATCTGCCCTCGCTGGCCGAGCGGCCCGACGACATCCTGCCGCTGGCCGAGCACTTCCTCAACGGCAACCGCTCGCTCGATGCCTCCGCCGTGTCGGCTCTGCTCAACCATCCCTGGCCGGGCAATGTGCGCGAGCTCAAGAATGTGATGCAACGCGCGGCACTGCTCACCCAGGGTGAAGTGTTAACGGCCTCGGACCTCGGCTTGCAAGTGCCCGCCAGCGCCGGCAACGACGCCGAGCCCGACAAGGCCAGCATCGAACAGGCACTGGCGCGCGCCGGCGGCGTGGTCTCGCAGGCCGCTGGCGAGCTGGGCCTCAGCCGGCAGGCCCTGTACCGGCGCATGGAGCGCCTGGGCATCAGCCGCGGCGCGGCGTGAAGACCGTCGGCGCACAAGCGCGAACGCGCTGGCGCATTTCGCTGGCGGCACGTTTCTCCGTGGTGGTGGGCCTGCTGCTGTTGGCGGCCGTCACGTTCACGCTGGTGCTGCATCACTTCCTGCCCGAGCACATCCTGCTGGTGACATCGCTGGTGGTACTGGCCCTGCTGCCGCTGGTGATCGTCGCCGTGCGCAACCTCCTCGACCCCATGTTCGCCATGTTCCGCGCGCTTGGCGGCACGGTGGCAAGCTACCAGGACGGCGACTATTCCTTCGGCCTCTTTTGGTCGCGCAACGACGAGCTGGGTGACCTGGTCGATGCACATAATGAACTCGGCAACGTGCTGCGCGAACAACGCCTAGACCTGATCCAGCGCGAGTTGCTGCTCGATTCGATGGTGCAAAACACGCCGGTGGCGATGCTGCTGGTGACCGAGCGCGGCGCCATCGTGTTCGGCAACTTTGCCGCGCGGCAATTGCTCAACCAGGGCCGCAAACTCGAAGGCCATACGCTGGGCGACATTGTCGCCTCGGCGTCTCCGCCCCTGCGCGAGGCGCTCGACCGCGGCGGCGACGGCCTCTTCTCCGTCGCCCGCAACCCACCCGTCACGGAAGGCACCGACGAGAACGAAGCCGAGGAAGAGATCTATCATCTGGCGCGGCGCAGCTTCACCCTCAACGGCCGCCGCCACGAACTCCTGTTGCTACGCCACCTCACGGTGGAACTGCGCCGCCAGGAGGTGCAGACCTGGAAAAAAGTCATCCGCGTCATCAGTCACGAACTCAATAATTCGCTGGCGCCGGTGGCCTCGCTCGCCAACTCCGGCGCCGAGCTGCTGCGCCGCGGCCAGACCGAGCGCCTGCCAGAAATCCTGCACACCATCGCCGAGCGCACCCGCCACCTGGAAACCTTCATCGCCGGCTACGCGCGCTTCGCCAAGCTGCCGACGCCGCGCAAGGAAACCATCGCCTGGCCCGCTTTCGTCGCCATGCTGCGTTCGCAAGCCGCCTTCGCACAGCTCGATGCGCTACCCGAGGAACCGGCGAGCTTCGACCTCGCGCAGATGGAACAGGCCCTGCTCAATTTATTAAAGAACGCCCACGAATCCGGATCAAAGCCGGATCAGGTCTGCCTCGCCGTGCGTCACCTCCAGCACGCCGTCGTCATCGAAGTCACCGACCGCGGCAGCGGCATGAACGACACCGTCATGGCCAACGCCTTGGTGCCTTTCTATTCCACCAAACGCAGCGGCACCGGCCTCGGCCTGGCGCTGGCGCGGGAAATCATCGAAGCCCACGACGGCCGCATCAGCATCAACAATCGCGAAGGCGGCGGCCTCGCGGTGACGCTGATCCTGCCGACGTAATTTTTGGTCTCGCGATATGTTTTTCCAAAATTTCCCGCCAAAATTCTTCAGCAAAATGAACGGTTTGGAATTAACTAAGGCAATCTAGTCGTTGCACTGCAACATCGCCCTTTTGAATTGCCCCAGTACTAGTAAGACACGGCACGGCCCGTCAAGCCAGCAACTTTCGTTGACATGTTTGCTTGACCGCGCCATCGCGCCTGTCACGAACCGCTTGACAAGTTGGTCTACATCTGTAAACTGATCACTAGTTTACAATTGTAGACCATCTATGACCACCGTCCAGATCTCCGAATCCGAAGCCAAGGTAATGAAGGTGCTGTGGGAAGCGCAGCCCCTGTCCACCGAGCAGATATTCGAAAAACTCGCCGCCGCCGAGGACTGGCACGTCAGCACCGTCAAGACACTGCTGAGCCGCCTCGTAAAAAAAGGCGCGATCGCCGCCGAGGCCGAGGGTCGCCGCTTCCTGTACCGGCCGCTGCTATCGCAACGCGCATACCTCTCCGGCGAAAGCCGTACCTTCCTCGACCGATTTTTCGACGGCAAGGTGGCGCCGCTGGTGAGCCACTTCGCCAAACAGAAGAAACTCAGCAAGCGCGACCTGGCCGAATTGCGCCGCGTGCTGGACGAGATCGAAAATGAATGAAGCCCTGCTCAACGCGATGGTCGCGCTGCTGATCGCCACCAGCGCCGCGATCGCCGTGATCGCCCTGCTGCGCCCTCTCGTGCGCCGCCATTGCGGCGCCACGGCGGCGCTGCAGCTCTGGTGGATCCTGCCCCTGTCGCTGGCGGTCGCGTTCGTACCCAAAACTTCCACCGTGGTGTGGACGCAGGCCGTGGTGCTGTCACAGTCCGCCGCTACCGAGATTATGGCGGCGCCCGCAGCGACAACAACTATCCCCTGGCGGTCACTGGTCGTTGCACTGTGGATATTCGGCGCCCTCGCCACCACGGCGTGGCTGTGGCTCGCGCAACGACGCTTCACGCACACCATCCGCTGGACGAAAAACCGGCGCGGCGTGCTGCCTGCCGGCGACGGCCCGGCCGTGGTCGGCGCGATGGCGCCGCGCCTGGCACTCCCCGAGGATTTCGCGTCGCGCTATTCGGCGCACGAGCGCCGCTTGATCCTGCTGCACGAACGCATCCACCTGCAACGCGGCGACGGCATCGCCAACCTCGCCATGACCTCGTTGCTGGTGATGCAGTGGTTCAACCCGCTGGTGCACTGGGCCTCACGCGCGCT